>CAZGNO010000026.1:4651-47685 GCA_964527785.1 uncultured Chitinophagaceae bacterium | reverse complement strand
ATCTGCTGGACGGATGTGCATACGGAGATTCTTCGTTGCACTCAGAATGACGGGGAATGTAAGAGATGTCATTTACAGCATAGTCGAAGTGTTCAATTACTTGCCAAATTATGGGTATTAATTATGACATTTTTTTTGTCTCAGCACTTATCTCTCTATCCCATGATATTATTATAATGATATATTCGTACTCGTGTTGCTACAAAGATGAACAATCGTTCACCTAGAAACACCGGCGACAGCCCTCGCTACATTTTGCCCGTCCAACGCAGCCGACATTATCCCTCCTGCGTAGCCCGCACCTTCTCCACACGGATATAAATTTTCAACTTCAATGTGCATGAACGACTCCTTATTTCGCGGAATTTTTACCGGTGAACTGGTGCGTGATTCCGTTGCAACTGCTATTGCTTCGCTCGTAAGATAGCCCTTCATTTTTGTATTAAACTCCTTGAATGCACTTTGCAATCGTGTAGCAAGCGCAGCAGGCAAAAGCTCGTGAAGATTGGCAGAGTATATCCCCGGAATATAGGAAGTACGCGGTAAGGTAGCCGAGAGTACATTATCAGTAAAATCCGTCAGACGTTGAGCGGGTGCTTGTTGTGAGCCGTTGCCAGCCGAGAATACACGCTGTTCCACACTGCGCTGAAATTCAAGTCCGGCAAGAGTGCCGTGCTTTTGAAATGCAGTAAGATCTTCGGGTTCGACAGCTACCACTACCCCCGAATTTGCATACGGTGAGTCGCGCCGCGACATAGACATTCCGTTTACCACAATCTCCCCTGCTGCAGTTGCTGCAGGAACAATCAATCCCCCGGGACACATACAAAACGAAAATACACCACGATCCCGAACCTGACATACAAGTTTATAGCTTGCAGCCGGAAGAAACTCATCACGAACCCTCTGGCGATACTGTATCTCGTCTATCAATGCTTGCGGGTGCTCCACCCGAACTCCGAGGGCAAAGGGCTTCGGCTCTATAAAAATATTCCTGTTTTTCAAGAGATGGAAAATATCACGTGCAGAATGCCCGGTGGCAAGAATTACGGCATCGGCGAAATGTTCACCGATGCTGTTCACGATAACACCTTTGATTGTGTTGCCGTCCATAATAAAATCAGATACGAACGAATCAAAGTGTATTTCCCCGCCATTCTCCAGAATCGTTTGACGGATATTTTGTACGACAACCGGCAGTTTGTTCGAGCCGATATGTGGGTGTGCGTCTATCAGAATTTCAGACGGTGCACCGTGCTGTACGAGGATTTGCAGAACGTGATGTATGTTACCACGTTTTGATGAACTTGTGTAGAGTTTTCCGTCGGAATATGTTCCTGCCCCGCCTTCGCCGAAGCAGTAATTTGAATGTGGGTTCACTTCCCCGAACTGCTGAATTGCCCGCAAATCACGACGCCGCGAGCGAACATCCTTTCCCCTTTCAAAAATAACGGGAGTAAGACCGAGCGTTAGTAATTCGAGCGCGGCAAAGTACCCTGCAGGACCTGCACCAACGATAATAATCTTACGGTTACGTTTCGGAACTGTAGACGCAAAGGTTAACGGGCTTTCGCGTGGAGGAATTTCATTGATGAATACCTCAGTGAGCAGAAGAACAATCGGCGTACGGCTTCGAGCATCTACTGAACGTTTTATGAGGCGAATCGAGGTGATTTCACTTTCTGCTACGGCGCATTTCACAGAAGCAGCACGGCGAATCGCGGCATCATTATGTGCATCCGCCGGAGAAAGTTTTAGTTCGATTAGCTGAGGCAAGGGTTGCTTTCGTTATAGGAAATCTTAGTAAATGACTGTGTCTTCGACTTTAACGGTAATTTCCTTAGGATAGGGTTTTGTTAACCCTATCCTAAGGAAATTACGCTACGAAATATACCGGATATTTAATCCCTAACCACCGGGAACCCCGCTTCTCTCCACGCTTCAATACCACCTATGAGATTATACACATTATAAATTCCCTCGCGAAGCAGAACACTTGCCGCTACACTCGAACGATTGCCGGTAGCGCATTGGAGAATTACATCTCCGGTACGTGGTACTTCGTTCAAGCGGTTTATGATATACCCACCGTGAATATGCTTTACACCGGCAATATGCCCCTCTTTATATTCGCTTGTTGCGCGAACGTCAATAACAGAAAGGTTATTCGTACCAATGCGATGAGAGAGTTCCTGAACGGTCATTTGGAGCATTGGTTCGAGTTTCCCGCCGAGAGCAGTCCATTCATGAATATCGGGCAGGTAACCGTGAATTTTATCAAGTCCGATTCGGATAAGTTTTTTGGTGATTTCATCTATAGTTTTTTCGGAAGCAATGAGCATAAAGGGTTTGTCGTAGCTTAGCATCCAGCCCGCCCAAGTACTGAACGAATTGTTATCCTGAATATTCAGCGAACCGGGGACATGACCTTCAGCAAAATTATCTTTATACCGAGTATCAACGATTGGCATTCCGTTTCGCATCGCCTCTTCAAATTCCTTCGCAGAGAGTCGTTTCGGGTAGAAGCTGTCTCCCAAAATATCGGCACCAATTTTGTTGAGTTCCTTCATCTTTGCGAAATATTTAGGAGGTTCGGGTTGTCCGCTGAGAAGTTCGGCAATAAATTTTGTTTCATCGTCAATTTGCAATGCCCAATTTGTGATTTTTTCGTAGCCGACCGTACTGCTCGGAATTGCCCCGAGTGCCTTACCGCACGCTGAACCGGCACCATGACCGCTCCATAATTGTACATAATCGGGTAGTTGCTTGAATCGCTTTAGTGAATTGAACATTTGTCGTGCACCGATTTCCATTGTTCCGGCTACTCCTGCTGCTTTTTCGAGCAGATCGGGTCTGCCTATATCACCGACGAATACAAAATCACCTGAAAAGAGCATAATCGGTTTGTTGGAAACAGGAGTATCTGTCAGTAAAAATGATATATGTTCGGGTGTGTGCCCGGGTGTGTGCATCACTTCAATTTTCAAATTACCAACCATAAATGTACTGCCGTCTTTGAGGAAAGTATGGGGGAATTGGTATTGCCATTCAACACCACCTTCGTCCGACAGCAGAAGTTCTGCTTTTGTAGCAGAGGCAAGTTCGCGAGCACCGCTCAAAAAATCGGCATGAATATGGGTCTCGGTAACGTGGGTGATTGTAAGTTTCTCATTGCGAGCAATCGTTAAGTATGTATCAATATCACGCTTGGGATCAATAACAACAGCAGTTCCCGATTTTTGACATCCGATTATATAACTTGATTGTGCAAGCCCTTTTTCATAAATATGTTGAAAAAACACACAGCCCCCTTCATATAAAATTTTAGAAAAAGAATTGTAGATTGGTATTTATTTTACTCTGCAAAATTAAGGTTAATTCCCGAAAAAACAGGCATTCTCAGATTTTTCAATTCTGTTTGAGATACTTTTCTTTATTTTGCAGTTTACGTTAATGTATTTAGAGTTAAATTCGCACTGGGTCATATTATATTGTAGTCCAAACTTTGTAGTCCAATTTCTAATAATTATGAAATTTAGGAAGAGTTGATGAAAAAGATTCTTATTATTGAAGACGAAGAGTATATCCGTGAAGGAGCTGCCCTGCTGCTCGAAGATCAAGGATTTACAACTATTACAGCCGAAGACGGTGCAATTGGAATCGAGAAAGCACTTTTAGAGTCTCCGGATTTGATTCTTTGTGACGTAATGATGCCTAATATTGATGGGTACGGTGTTCTATTCAGATTACGCCAAGAAACGCTTACTGCAAATATTCCGTTTATCTTCCTGACAGCAAAAGTTGACAGATCGAGCGTACGTATGGGTATGGACTTAGGTGCAGACGATTACCTCACCAAACCTTTTACTCTGGATGAACTTGTAGGTGCTGTCAATTCTCGATTAGAGAAGCAGGCAAGACAAATACAGGAAACAGAAGATAAACTGGAAACCCTCCGGCGGAGTATTATCTATGCACTTCCGCACGAACTGATGACGCCACTCAACGGTATTCTCGGACCGGCAGAACTATTGATACAAATGTTTGATTTACTTTCAAAAGAAGAAATCGTAGAAATGCTGGGTATTATACGCAAATCCGGAGACCGCCTGTATCACCTTATGCAAAATTATCTGCTTTATGCCCAGCTTGATTTATTCTCCTCCGATGATGAGGCAATTACAATGTTACAAAGCGGTTGTACTACAAATGTACACGTTGTCATTGAGTCGGCTTCCATGAGTAAGGCATCTCAACATAATCGCCAGAAAGATCTAGTGTTGAAATGTGATGTAGCAGCTATTAAAATTGAACAGGAACATCTTCATAAGATTATAATCGAATTGTTAGATAATGCTTTTAAATTCTCACCTGTAGGTTCACCGGTAGAGGTTATTGGTGAACAAGATGATGATTTCTATACGATAACAATAAATGATCATGGACGTGGAATGAAACCCGAAGAAATAGCTTCTATCGGTGGTTATATGCAATTCGACCGGAGAATTCACGAGCAGCAAGGCGGAGGTTTCGGACTTATTATTGCAAAACGTTTAGTAGAACTTCATAACGGAAAGTTTGCAATTGATTCCGTTCCTCATGTAAGAACTTCACTACGGTTTTCTCTTCCTCTAAAAACCGCCTAAGCCAAGATTTATTTATTCTTCCATTAAACTCACATTATGGCTCGTTTCAAAGTATGTATTGAGTATGAAGGTACACGGTTCTCCGGTTGGCAGGCGCAGAAAAATGCCCGAACGGTACAAGGGGAATTAATTGGAGCGATGAAGGAAATATTCAATACAGATAATTTTGAGCTCTACGGTTCAGGAAGAACGGACGCCGGTGTTCATGCAATTGCACAAGTAGCACATCTTGAAGTGCAAACAATGCTTGCTCCGGAAATTATCAGAATGAAAACAAACGACTTGCTCCCGGCTGATATTAATATTCTTGACGTAGAGAAAGCATCGCGTCAATTTCACGCACGACACGATGCAATTGCGCGCAGCTATTTATACCAAATTTCACGGCGTCGTACTGCTTTTGGTAAACGTTCTGTATGGTGGATAAAAGACCGCTTGAATTTTGAATTGATGCAGCGAACCGCCGAGATATTTGAAGGAATGCATGATTTTCGTTCATTCACTGCCGATGACCCCGAACAAAAATCAACCAAAGTGAAAATTGACCAAGTTCTCCTCCAAGAACACAACCACCTTATTCTCATGCGTATTACCGGCTCACATTTTATTTGGAATTTAGTACGGCGTTTGGTAGGTACAATTGCTGAGGTAGGTCGCGGCAAATTATCAATTAATGAAATAGAACGCTTCTTGCAGGTTAAATCTGATGTTCCTGCCAAACTCACTGCACCACCTTCGGGTTTATTTTTAGAGCGCGTCTACTATCCGGGTGACACACCACTCCAAATACTTGAACCTACGTTGAATATTTAAGCGAACGGACAAGAAGAACCAACCCGACATAATCTGAGGTGTGGCACATTTTGTTAAAGCGCACCATTTATTATTTACCCTTCTGCAACATTTAGAACCGTCAAACAAACTGTAAATGACATCTCTTAAAATGTTCTTCATTCTGAATTCAGCAAAGAATCTCCGCTAGCACATCCGTCCAATAGGTCTCACGTTTCTAACGGCGATTCTTCAGTCGCGGACTCCTACAAAATAACAGAAGGTAACTATTTTATTCCTATATCAATTGCATTATTTTACAGCCGGCTCGGCGGCTGCCATGAGTACTGAATGACAGCTATACGATTACTTCAATTTATTTTGCCCTCTTAAGCGCTGAGACAAAAATAATTGTCATAATTAATATCCATAATTTGGCAAGTAATTGAACACTTCGACTACGCTGTAAATGACATCTCTTACATTGCCCGTCATTCTGAGCGCTGCGAAGAATCTCAGTAAGTATATCCGTCCCGCAGATTTTCACGTTCTAACGGAGATTCTTCAGTCGAAGACTCCTTCAGAATGACAAGTGACAACTGTTTATTTTTAAAGTCATTGCATTGTTTTGTAGGCGGCTCGGCGACTATCTGGAACTCAGGGTGACTTGATCTCATTTGTCATGCTGAGCGTAGTCGAAGCATCTAGTGCTTGCCAATTTCCCAGTCGAATAATGTACTGAATTTAATGGTTCGGCTATTTTAGTCCTATCACTTATTTATTATAAAAACGATGAATTGTTTTTACAAGTGAGTCGTTATTACTGTTATTCCAATTATCTTCTGTTATTTTGATAATTACGTTTGCAAAAAGTTCATTTCGCACGGCTAGCTAGAGATATCGGTATTTTTATTATAATGATATCAATATGAAATCTACTATACTACTTATTTTATTTCTTTGTTTTCATACTCACTGCACATATGCACAGCATGAAGCAGATAATTGGTATTTTGGTCATTACGCAGGACTTAGTTTTAAAAGCGGTTCCCCTGTTGCACTTTCAGACGGGCAACTCAATGCAAATGAAGGATGTGCAACCGTATCAGATAAAGAAACAGGCGAGCTGCTTTTCTATACAAACGGTGTTACTATTTGGAATAGCAAACATGAAATTATGACCAATGGAACAGGGTTAAAGGGAGGCAGTTCATCAACTCAAAGTGCTCTCATAGTACCGAACCCTGCTAATAAATTACAATACTATGTATTTACATCACCCGACTTAACAAGCGGTGGTACACCAACTACCACAAGTGCTTTTTATTCCATAGTTAGCATGGAATCTCCTTTCGGTACAGTGATTTCAAAAAATAATTTTCTGATTGACAGTGTTAGCGAGAAACTTACAGGCACAATAGACTGTGACGGCACAGGATTTTGGGTAGTGACACATCATGTCTCAAAAGGTATTTTTTATTCATTTCATATATCGGCTTCGGGTATAAACGCGATTCCGACTGTTTCTTCCTATCTGTTCGGCGATACAAGTTTTGCGGCAGGATGTATGAAGACATCACCGAATAGCTCAAAAATCGCCGTGGCAAATATTGTTAGCTTGTCGTTATTCGATTTTGACGCCTCAACAGGCAGTATCACGAATTACATACCTTTAAGAAAAGAGACAAACCCTGGTGTTTTGTTTTACGGTTTGTCATTTTCACCCGACAATACAAAGCTGTATGCTTCACGCGGGCAATTCCGTATTTTGCAATTTGAAGTGAATTTACCTGATTCTGCATCAATTTGTAATTCAGAATTACAGCTTAAATCTACGAAGACCATGGGTGAAGGGATGCAAATAGCACCCGACGGGAAAATTTATATTGCACAGATTTTCCCTTCACGAAGTCTATTTCTAAGTGTAATTGACAAGCCAAATTTAAAAGGAAATGACTGCATTTATCGCGAAGATGCAGTGCCATTAACCGATTATTGTCTGGAAGGCCTTCCCTATTTCATGGATTATATTTTCAATAGCACCAGTACGTTCCCAAATTGCGCAGCACCGATTGCTATGGTATTGCCGGATAGCACTTGTATTGGAAATAATTTGATTTTTACTGACCGTAGTACACTTCGCCCCAATCGCCGTGAATGGACATTTGAAAACGGAATGCCACCTACAAGCTCGGACAGTATTGTTTCAGTGAGTTACTCTAAAGTAGGAACCCATAGAGTTCGACTTGTAGTCAGTAATAATAACGGTAGCGACACAACCTACGCTGAGGCGATTATTTTCCCGATTCCGACCGCTATTGCTGGAACAGATACTACTATTTGCATGGGAGAAACAGTTCAGCTTGGAACAAAATCCGAGATGGACAATACATATTCTTGGCAGCCGGCGATTGGTTTATCAGACGCATCAGTTTCAAATCCGACGGCATCCCCAACACAAACAACACAATATACCCTAACTGTAAAAAATATATACGGCTGCATAAACCATGACACGGTACGGGTTGCCGTCAATACACCCGATGAGCATTTATTCACACTTACCCCAAGTACAATTACAATTCATCCGGGTGAACAGTTCCAGGCATCACTCAATGTTCCGAGCGGCATTCATTCGTGGAGAGTTCACATCAACTACGATGATTTGGTTGTACGGTTTAGTTCAATAGTCCAACCAACCAATGGAATCATTGCGACAACCATCGAAGAAAAAGGGCAGCTAACAGTCAGTGGCATAGGCGACAGCGGTACTGTGTTTATAAACTTCATTGCATATCTACCGTATAATTATGATACAGCATTTGCAATGACCATGATGAAAGATTCGACAGAAAAACAGCAATGTGGAAGTATTGCAACTCAAGGTAACACCCTCGAACTCGGTGAATTTTGTGCACGGAAGTTTAGGATAATTAGAAGTACAGGCAAGGGCTATTTTCTTGCACATAAGGAAAACAGTGTGAACTTTGGTGTAGGGTTATCGGGTAAAGTACGCCTTGAACTATATGATTATACTGGTACTTTAAAAGAAGTTCTGGCTGATGGCACTTTTGAGACAGGGGAATACTCACTTGATTTCGACTTGCCGACAGGAATATATTTCTGCAGAATAAACGCAGGGATGTACACCGATATACAGAAAGTGATGGTTTTACATAACCGCTAAATCCAAAAAATCTGCTGCAATCTCCGTAAAAAATATACACTTCCTATCAATATTACAATACCATCCGGTGTCTCCACAAAAAAACTTCGGATGATTCATCACTATTGCCTAATTTTATCCCTACGATTCATAATCGTTCTTTTTCTACATTCAATTATTTCGTATTTTTGCCGACCGACGAGTCGGTCAATTTAATTATTATTCATAATGACGAAGCAACAGGAAGCAAGTAAGCGCAGAGATGCTAAGCGTGAAGCAATAATCAAAGCAGCTATTCATATATTCGGGCAAAAGGGGTTTCATTCTGCTAAAATGCAGGATATAGCGGATTTTGCAAGTATTGGCAAAGGAACGGTGTATGAATACTTCAATACAAAAGATGAATTGTTTCTGGCAGTGTATGACAAATGGATGGATGACTTCGAGGCGCAAATGACTGCAAGTGCCGAAGAACACAGTAATCCTGTTTCCAAAGCAGATGCATTAATTGATACTGCAATTGATTTCTACGAAACTCATGCGCAATACGCCTCAATTTTGCTCGAATTTTGGGCACACGCGCTCCGCAGCGATGACAAGCATTTCCTCGAACGAATCCGAAAAATGAAGCAGACACTCGCTGATTTGGGTGCGGATGTTACACGGCAGCTTAAAAAAGTTAGGGCATTCACCGATGTGGATGCAGTGTCGTTCTCTCGGCTCGAACTTGGTATTTCCGACGGAATTTTCCTGCAATGGATATTGGACGGCAAAGCATATTCATTACGAGATGCGTATAAATTCCGTCAATCTGTTATCGGCGCAGGGCTAATGACAACTGCTTTCCGCAAAGTGATGTCGCTCAAAACCAAAAAACATCTTAAAGAGGGTTTTTGGAAACGTTCTGAATAGTAAGGAAAGAATTTCAAAAAATTGACCTTCCGTTGTTATTATTTATTAATTATAGCGGGAGAATGTATGAGAAACATTGTTTCTTCTTTGGTAATTATGCTGGCTGTAGTAGCTACAGTTTCGGCACAATCCGGTAATATTACAGGTAAAGTTTCGGGTAAGGATTCCTCGGTGGCATCAGTTGTTACTGTACGTATAAAGGATCAAAAACTTCGTACCACAACAAACATTCAAGGTGTCTATACTTTGTCTGTTGTCCGTCCCGGCGAGCAAGCTATTATTTTTTCGGGTCAGGGCTATAAAGAAACCTCAAAGAAAGTAACTGTAAAGGAAGGCGAGACGGTAACATTGGATATGGTACTTGAAGAATTGGATGTACGGATGTCGGAAGTTACAGTATATGGTGCAGCCCGCCGGATGCAGAAAATAACCGATGCCCCTGCCGCTGTTTCCGTTGTACTTCCCTCTGAAATCGAAAGAGCAAATTCTCATGGGCAGCTAGCCAAAACATTAGATAATTTTCCCGGTGTAGATGTAGTACAATCCGGTATGAATGATTTTAATGTCAATACCCGCGGATTTAATAATTCTATCAACAGAAGGGTTCTTGTACTCCTCGACGGACGTGATATGTCCACTCCCCTTTTGAATTTAGTTGAATGGAATTCATTCCAAACCACTCTCTCGGACGTTAATAAAATTGAAGTTGTTCGCGGTCCCGGCTCAGCACTCTTTGGTGCAAATGCTTACAACGGTGTTATCAATATTTCTTCCAATGCTCCCCGTGATGTAATTGGCACCCGCCTTTCGGTTACCGGAGGACAATACGAAACATTTAGAGGTAATATCCGCCATGCAGGTGAAATCAGCGATAATTTATCATACAAAGTAGCAGCGAATTATTCGCGTCAGAAACAGGCATGGGTGTCTTCACGAGATACTATTTCTTCTCATGCTAATTCCGGTAGTTTAGAATATCCAGGGCTTGCACCTGATGTTATAGATGGAAGGAATAGACGTGCAGGAGTTGACAGTATAGGGAATATTGCTACACTTATCGCCGAAAATGACATTGCTGAAAGCATCTCCGGTACTGCCAGGGTAGATTATAGTTTATCCTCCGATGAAGTAATTACGGCAGAAATCGGTGCTTCACGATATGGTGGAGAGTATTTCGTGAATACCACCGGGCGCATCTTAATTAATGACGTAGAAAAACCTTATGCTCGCCTTGCCTATAATTCAAAGAATTGGAGTGTTCAGGGAAATTGGAGTCGCAGGAATGCAATGTCTCCACATATTGTAATGAATGCAACCGCAACTTCCAGCGAACGTTCTGATGTCGGTGTAGTGGATGCACAATGGAATGATTCTTTTGTAGATGAAAAGCTACGGTTAATTTTAGGAGCATCTCATGAATACCAACATGTAAATACAAGTACAGTAGGTGCTTCGCCCCTTCTTTCACCGGATAATCTCCATAATAATTTCACAGGTGTTTACGGACAGTTTGAATACAAACTTTTAGATAATTTACAGCTGATTGGTGCTGCTCGCTTTGACCGTTCCACATTCGTCGAAAGCCAGTTTTCACCAAAAGGTGGAATTGTATATACACCAATTCAAGACCATACGTTCCGGTTAACAGTAAACCGTTCTTTCCTAAGACCAAGCTATGGTGATAAATTCCGTCGTTCGATTATCGGAGGTTTGCAGCCAACGGCAAATTTAGCTATTGTTGATTCGATTGTTTTTGCACAAACAGGTGTTGATCTCAACTTTGCACCCGGTGTACCTCAGATATTGTTTTTAGGAAACCCTAATATTGGGGTGGAAACAGCCATGTCCTATGAATTCGGATATAAGGGAATCATTACAAAAGATTTGTTTGTAACAGTTGATGCCTATTGGAATCGGAGAACTAATTTTATATCACAGGCATTGGGCGGGTTGGCAAAAGACTATTATACACCGATTCGCTCAGGGAATGCACAGGCAGACTCAATTGTAAGAGATTTCTTTAACAAGGAGCTTGCCAAAACAAATGCAGGTTCTTATGACCGCTATGGAGGTCTATCACTTGATGTTCAAACAGGAAGACCCGCTTTCTCTATATCACCGACCAACATTGGTTTAATCAATGAATACGGGGTAGAACTCGGTGTTAATTATTATGTTACAAATAATCTGTTAGCATCTGCAAATTTTGCTTCCCTCAGCTATGATATTGTTGAAAACAAAGTTGCAGCTCAAAAGATTGTCCCGAACACTTCACCTGTTCGAGTGAATTTAGGGTTGCAATATGAGGAAAAAGGAATGTACGATGTTGGTGTAAATATACACGGTGCAAAAGGGTTTGAATGGGTGGCAGGGTTAGTGCAGGGAAGTGTACCGGAGTATTGGGTAGTTAATTTGAATGCAGGATACAACTTCACAAAGGATTTACGACTTGGTGTAAATGTGTTTAATCTTTTAGACCGTAAACACTACCAGATATTCGGAGGAACTATTCTCCGCCGTTATGCTACAGCAGAAGTTTCATATATTATTCAGTAATAAACTATACAATCTGAACAGAATATCGAGTAGAAATACAAGGGAGGTGAATTATTTAGATTCACCTCCCTTGTTATTTATATGTATGTTAACTTCAAAAATCATCAGTAAAAGGCAAATAAGCCGGTGGTAGCTAACCCCTATTTTACCAAAATTGGCGCGGAAAATGAGGCGACGAAATTATGAGTACAGAGATTATCGGATGCCTTTTAACGAAAGTTCACGATTATTTGCCAAAGAATGACGATTTTTGTACTTGAATTTGAAATAATCTCCCCTGAAACGACAATAATTTAACAAGAAATATGCGATTTGGACTCCTCTCTACCGATGTAGCAATTGACCTCGGAACAGCAAATACAATTATTTGGATGAAAGGCAAAGGCATCGTTCTCAACGAGCCGTCCGTAGTTGCCTTTGACCGTACAAATAAACACATTTTAGCAATCGGGCACGAAGCTCAGATGATGGTCGGGAAAACACATCGTGATATCCGTACAATTCGTCCGCTTAAAGACGGTGTTATAGCTGATTTCGAAATCGCAGAAGGAATGCTGCGGGCGTTTATTCGCAAGGTATCACTGAGCTGGCAACCTGCACGCCGAGTCGTAATTTGTGTCCCGTCGGGAATTACCGAAGTTGAAAAACGTGCAGTCCGCGACAGTGCCGAACACGCAGGAGCAAAAGAGGTCTATCTTATAGCTGAGCCAATGGCAGCAGCAATCGGCATCGGCTTGAACGTCCATGAACCGGTCGGTAATATGATAGTGGATATAGGTGGGGGTACTACCGAGATTGCTGTCATAGCACTTTCGGGCATTGTCAGTGACGAATCAATCCGCATTGCAGGTGATGAGATGACCAATGCCGTCGTGCAATACTTTAAACGTCACCATAATATTTTAATCGGTGAGCGTACAGCAGAGGCAATCAAATGTGAAGTCGGCTCGGCATTCCCAATGAGAGAAGAAGTAGAGATAGAAGTAAAAGGACGTGATTTGCTGACAGGCATTCCGCAGATGATTACCGTCAGTTCGGCTGATATTCGCGAAGCACTGAGCGAGTCGGTTGCAGTAATTGTTGAAGCGGTTCGTAATTTGTTGGAGCGTACTCCGCCTGAGCTTTCTGCCGATATTTTCGACAGGGGTATCATGCTTACGGGTGGTGGTGCATTACTCAAAGGTTTGGATGAACGCTTGCAACGTGAGACAAGTCTTCCGGTGCATATTGCCGACGACCCGCTCACAGCAGTTGCCCGTGGAACAGGAAAAGTACTTGAAAATCTAAGCGAATATTCGTCGGTGCTTATTAAGAGCAAGAGATATTAAAGGGAAAAGCTGAAAGGCGGTTTTATAAAAGAAATCGCCTTAACTTTCATTTGAGACTGATTGCTTCTTCCCCGTAGAAAACGAAACCATCAGCATAATTATTCCTGCAATAGCAAAACACCACCGCATTCCTGCATGAGAAGCAACCCATCCGCTCATCGAAGGACTTATCAAATTTCCCAATAAACTTGCGCTCGAAGCTAGCCCCATCATTCCACTGCGATTTTCAATCGGCGTATTCTTACTGAATGCCGTATAGAGCGTCGGGATGATTGCGGCTGTGAATACCCCTATTATTGCTCTCAATCCAAACAAATACTCATAGCTCGGTACAAACGACTGTACAATAGTCGAGACCCCAACAGCAAGTGCGGCTACACGCAATGTTTTAACATATCCTACACGATCGTTACGCCTTCCCCAATACGGGGCAAACAGAATGCTGAACACCCCTACAATCCCCACAATCAACCCAGTTAATGTAGATAGATATTCTTTGGGTGCGCCTAAATACTCCAAATAGAACGGCATCACAGGTGACACAAATACTATCGCCGACTGTGCCGCAATTATCAATAATAGAATACTCCTCAATGCAGGTGTATTCCATGCAAAAAGGATGTTTGAAATTACAGAAGTAGTTGGTTTAACTTCTGCAGCAGGATTACGTTCTTCAACTACAAAAACAATTACTATTATAGAGCTTATCAAACACATTGCACCCACGAAGAAAAATACATTCCGCATACCGATTACATCCGAAAGTACTCCCCCGACTAATGACCCGACAATATTCCCGGCAGAAATTGTAGACTGCAATATCCCGATTGCATACCCTGCTCTCGGAGGCGGGGTAGTCGAAGATACAAATGCCAATGTGGAGGCAATGAACCCGCTTACCGCCCCTTGGAACATACGGAGCAACAGCAGTTGCCACACAGTTTGAGCAAACCCCATCAACGCCATTGCTATCGCCAAACCGATAATTGCCCTGACCACCATCAACTTCCGCCCGTACTTATCACCTAATGCACCCCAAATCGGCGCAGTAATCACCGAAAACAAAAAAGGAGCAGCGATAATCAAGCCACTCCATTGCTGAGCTTCTTCAAGCTCCAAAACACCTAATTCACGAACATATAACGGCAAGAAAGGCAAACACGCGCTCATTGCAAGCATCGCTATAAACTGTGCTATCCACAGCACATACAGGTTTTTCTTCCAAAGCGGGGCGGGTTCTGAAGACATAGAAATATCGGCAGCGATTACCAGAGATGTGGAACAATGCAGTTCGGAGACGGGGGAAACGAGAGAATAGCGTATCTTTTTTTTGTAAAAATACTATATTTTACACTAGGAGGTTGCTCCAAATTCTTGAAAACACCCTTCAAATTTCCCCACTAGGGGATATATAGTAATAGAAATGTAACTACGCGGAAATGACAAAGCTCCTGTAGGAGCGACATAGAAAGAGAGCAACGAGAGTTAGTTCCGAAACTATATATATAAATTCGGAACTTAATTTTGGAACTAACTTTCTCTGCTTCCCCGTTAGGGGATACATAGTAATAGCAATGAATCACATACGAATGACAAAGCTCCATCGGAGCGACATATTCTTTGCTTCTCCGTTTCTATGTCACTCCTACGGAGCTTTTCAATTTGAGGTGTACGGTTACTATTACTATGCCGCTCCTATCGGAGCTTACGAATAGTATATGCCGACAAAAAAAGTTAGTTCCGAAATTAAGTTCCGAAATTATATATATAGTTTCGGAACTACCATTTCGGAACTAACTTTCTCTCCACTTGTCGTTTCTCTCGAAACTATGCCTTGTATTTAATGACAATCTTTCCGTCCTACTCACTTACCCTCTACCAAAGCCACAGGTGCACTCATCCGCTTCATCTTCGCTATAGACCTGCGTCCACCGATAAGTATTTCATTCAGAAAGAATTGCTGGGCTACAAATGGTTCTTCGCCTTTTCGGGAAGTAATACGACGATACGTGCCGTCAGGAAGAAGCTGTCGCGTTTTGACATTATCCTGCCAATACGAAGCCAAAATATGCTCTAATGTAGCACACGCCCGTGAATCATACACCGGAAACATCAATTCAACCCGACGTTCAAAATTACGGGGCATCCAATCTGCACTGGCTAAATAAAACTCCTGTTTGCCGCCATTTCCAAAATAGAAAATGCGACTGTGCTCCAGAAATCTACCCAAAATACTCCGCACTTCTATTGTCTCGCTGAGTGATTCGAGTCCGGGACGCAAACAGCATATCCCACGTACAATCAAACGGATTTTCACACCCTTTTGTCCGGCACGGTATAGTTCACGAATCACATCTTCATCCACAAGCGCATTCATCTTAGCAACGATATGACCCGGCTTTTCAGCAGTATGAAGGTCAGCTTCGCGACGTATTAACTCAATGATTTTACTTTTCAAATTGCCCGGTGCAACAATAAATTCTTCCCATTTGGAATAATGCGAATACCCCGTGAGCGAATTAAACAGATTAATCGCGTCATTGCCAAACTCTTCGCGAGCAGTAAATATCCCGATATCCGTATAGGTACGGGACGAACTCAGATTGTAATTTCCTGTCGCAAGGTGAAGGTATGTCCGTACCGACGATTTTTCCCTGCGGACTACCATCGTAATCTTGGTATGCGTTTTCAAACCGAGAATGCCATACACAACGTGAACCCCCTCTTGCTCCAACTCCTTAGCCCAGAGGATATTATTTTCTTCGTCGAATCGAGCTTTCAGTTCAACAAACGCAGTAACTTGCTTCCCGTTCCCTGCAGCCCGCTTGAGTGCTTCGATAACCGGCGATGAGCTTCCGGCTCTGTAGAGTGTAATTTTGATGGCAAGTACTTTCGGGTCTTCGGCTGCAGCTTGCAGAAACTTCACGACGCTATTGGTAAATGAATCAAACGGGTGATGAATCATAATATCATGCTTGCGAATGGCATCGAATATTTCATCGGGAGTACCTTGGAAATCAGGTAATTGACGTGAATTAAAAGGAATATCCTTCAATTCCCTACGGTCAATTTTCAGCAGCTCCATAAAGTCGGGGAGGTTCAACGGACGATTATTATGATACACATCATTCGGCTCAAGTTCCAACGAATTTATCAGCAGATTCACCAAATATTCCGGTGTTTCGTCTTCCACTTCGAGCCGCACGGCTGCCGTTCCCCATTTCCTAAGGCGCACTTGCTCCGCTACTTCGGTTAATAGATCGCTTGCCTCGTCATCGGCTATTTCCAGTTCGGCATCTCTTGTAACCCGAAACGGGTAGGTGTCCTCTACTGAAAATCCGGGGAAGAGTATTTCAGCATGAGCTTGAATTATCTGTTCGAGCAGTACAAAGTGATTACCCGAAGCACGTTTAAGTGGCACAAACCGCTTGAGTATAGGCGGCAATTGCAGCACAGCCGTTTTCCGTTCATACTTGTCCCGGCTTTCGTCACGAAGTACAAATGCGAGGTTCAAACTGCGGTTGAGCAAACGCGGGAACGGGTGCCCAGTATCAAGTGCCAGGGGGGTAAGAACAGGCAGAATATCCTCGCAAAACGTATTACGGAGAATGTCCTTTTCGCGCTGACTGAGCTTCGCAAATTGATGAATATGTACCCCTTCACGCTCCAGCGACGGCAGAACATCATTCATCAAAATATCAGTCTGCCGTGCGACAAGCGGCAAAAGCTGCACCCGGAGTTCAGCCAATTGCTCAAGCGGGGTTCTCCCGTCCGACGATACTTCCACCAGTTCTGATTCAATTTGTTCTTTTATCCCTGCCACCCTAACCATGAAGAATTCATCAAGGTTGGAACTAAATATAGAAATAAATTTTAGCCGTTCAAGCAGCGGATGGCTTTTATCTTCGGCTTCTTCAAGAACCCGCATATTGAATTGCAACCAACTCAATTCACGGTTAAAAAATAAATCTGACCTTGGGATGGGACGCTTCGTCGTCGGTTTGGACATATAAAGGGTGTGTTGAATTAGCAATTTTTAACAATAACTCACAAAATTGGCGAATCTTGGCTGAAATTCCAAGTAATCATTCTGTAATAGGTGGCAACAGGAATCTGTATTACAACTATTTTAGCTGAAAAAATGACAAAATAGAAGTATTTTTGAGTAACAATTGAGCAGTATAGAATGCTATTGCTTATAACCGAATACACTTCTCTACGCAATAAACCTGCTCTTTCGTGCGTCATTGCAAGTGGTGAAAGTCCATATACTTTTTCTCTCACTTCTTACTATATAACATTATGGAAGGCAACTTTTCTGACCGTGTATCGAACGTCATCCGCCTCAGTCGTGAGGAGGCACTTCGACTTGGGCATGATTATATCGGCACGGAGCATCTTTTACTCGGAATAATTCGCGAAGGCGACGGCATGGCTGTGAAAATTCTGCGTAATCTCGGAGTAGATTTATTTAAACTTAAAAAAAGCATTGAAGATTCACTTCGCGCAACCAGCGGAACATTGACTATCGGTAATATTCCACTGACAAAAAACGCCGAAAAGGTACTGAAAATAACATACCTAGAGGCAAAACTCTACAAAAGTACACTCATCGGCACAGAACATCTGCTCATGTCATTACTGCGCGATGAAGATAATATATCTACGCAAATACTGGCTGGATTTTCGATAAAATATGATACAGTCCGCGCCGAGCTTGATAATATTATCCACGGTAATCCGAGCAGTGGGTCACCTACAGGAGGTAAAAAAGAGGGTTCAAAACCATCTAAAGGTGTACCTGAACGTGTAAAAACACCTGTTCTGGATAATTTCGGTCGCGATTTGACCAAACTCGCTGTCGAAAACAAACTTGACCCTGTCGTAGGTCGCGAAAAGGAAATTGAGCGTGTAGCCCAAGTCCTTTCACGACGCAAGAAAAACAACCCCGTACTCATCGGCGAACCCGGCGTGGGCAAGACAGCAATCGTCGAGGGCTTGGCACTCAAAATCATTGAGAAGAAAGTCTCAAGGACATTATTCGATAAACGTATTGTCACGTTAGACTTGGGTGCGCTCGTAGCTGGAACGAAATATCGCGGTCAATTTGAGGAACGCATGAAAGCCGTGATGAACGAACTCGAAAAAGCGAAAGACGTAATTCTCTTTATTGATGAGCTTCACACGATTGTCGGCGCAGGCGGTGCATCCGGTTCGCTGGACGCTTCCAATATGTTCAAGCCGGCACTTGCCCGTGGCGAAATCCAATGTATCGGTGCTACTACACTCGATGAATACCGTCAATTCGTAGAAAAAGACGGAGCACTCGACCGTCGTTTCCAAAAAATAGTTGTAGAGCCCCCTACAGGTGACGAAACAATTCAAATTCTCAATAATGTAAAAGACCGCTACGAAGCGCATCACGGAGTATTATATACACCCGAAGCGATTACTGCGTGCGTACGCCTTGCCGAACGCTACATTACAGACCGCTACCTGCCCGACAAGGCAATTGACGTTCTGGACGAAGCAGGGGCGAGAGTCCACCTTTCCAATATCCACGTTCCCAAGGAAATTACAGAGTTGGAAGGCAAAATCGAAGCTATTCGCGCAGACAAAAACAACGTGGTAAAATCCCAAAACTTTGAAGAAGCAGCCCGACTCCGCGATGTAGAAAAACGTTTGCAAAACGAACTCGAAGCAGCAAAAGAAACATGGGAAGCCGCAGCGTCCACAAGAATCTACACCGTTACTGACGAGGATATCGCCGATGTGGTGGCAATGATTACGGGGATTCCGGTTAATAAAATTGCTGAAGGTGAATCTTCCAAGCTCCTCAAAATGGCGGAAGAACTCAAGAAACAGGTTGTCGGTCAGGACGAAGCACTTATGCACCTCTCCCGTGCCATTCGGCGTGCCCGTGCCGGACTCAAAGACCCAACCCGTCCGATTGGTTCGTTTATGTTCTTAGGACCTACAGGCGTTGGTAAAACAGAGCTTGCAAAAGCACTTGCCCGCTATATGTTCGACAGCGAAGACTCATTGATACGGATTGACATGAGTGAATACATGGAGAAATTCAGTGTATCACGTTTGGTAGGCGCACCTCCGGGCTATGTGGGCTATGAAGAAGGCGGTCAGTTAACCGAGAAAGTTCGTCGCAAACCATACAGTATCATTCTTTTAGATGAAATTGAAAAGGCACACCCTGATGTATTCAACATCCTGCTCCAAGTATTCGACGACGGTATATTAACTGACGGTTTGGGTCGCAAGATTGACTTCAAGAATACCGTTATTATCATGACCTCGAATGTTGGAGTACGCGATGTAAAAGCAGGGGGACGCATAGGATTCTCCGAAAAGACACCGGATAACGAATACGAGCAAATGAAAGCGACCGTCGAAGAATCAATGAAACGTATGTTTAATCCCGAATTCATCAACAGAATTGATGATTACATCGTGTTCCGTCCTCTTGCCAAAGAGCATATTCATCAGATTATTGATATACAACTCAAAACCCTTTACAAACGGCTCGATTCAATGGGAGTTGACCTTGAGTTGACACAATCGGCTAAAGATTATCTTGTAGAAAAAGGATTTGACGAGAAATATGGAGCGCGTCCGCTTCGCCGTGCATTGCAACGCTACCTTGAAGACCCGCTTGCCGAAGAAATGCTCAAAAACGTAGTAAAAGACCACGCAAAAGTTCGTGTGGAATATAATACCGAAACTAAAGAACTGGCATTTGAATACGAGATTATCCCAAAAAAGGAAGAAGTGGAAAAAATACCCGAAAATCTTCCAGAGGACGTAAAATTTGTCCAAGACATTCTCGAAAAAGTGTCTGAAGACGATACGCACGAGTAACCATAGCAAGGGCTTACGAAAACAATATCTCTTTTCTGCTGAACGAAGCAATTCGCTTGCCGGGTGAAGAAGGGTTTTTCGTAAGCCCTGTTTTTATTACGGGGTGAATGGATGTAACTGTATGTCAGCTCGCCTTTAACAACCGACCGACCTTTTAAGCGTATATGCGGAAAAGCAGTTGTAACAACCGGCTCGATGTGGAATGACATTAAAATTTTAACAGTTATCGCTTGTCATTCTGAAAGAGTCCTCGACTGAAGAAGCTCAGCTTAATTAAATCTTGAGAATTATGTATTTCTATATCATCTGAACTTAACTTTTTTAGTGCAATTCTGAATTCCCGGAGAATCCACTAAACTGAGATTCTTCGGTCTAAGAAGCCCTCAGAATGACAATCCTTGAAAATAAAAATTTATTTCAGGTCAGGTCGGTTGTTTACCACCGTGCGTTGTCATGTTATAACAACAACAAAAAACAAAGTCAAGGCAGTTGTTACAACTGCCTTTCCGAATAGACGCTTAGCAGGAAGGTCGGTTGTAGCAACCGACCTGACCTAAAATTGATTTTATAACTATCAATGCACGGCGGTATACAACCGACCTTCCTGCTAAGTATGTATGCAGATATGAACCGGATTCACAAACACTTGTAGCGTATTCTCACCGCTTACTTTACACATATATGCCAATTTATTTCGCCCTGATACTTATATTGCAGTTTGATTTAGAAAATTAACCATGAAAAAATTACTCTTCCTTATACTGTGCTTCCTTGGTGCGACCCTCAACGAGCTTCATGCGCAGGGCGGCTCGAACTACACCCTCTTTGGAATCGGCGATGTGCGTCAGACCCTCGGTGCGTCCTACGAAGGACTCGGAGGCACACAAATCGCCGTACCGTCGGACTATGCCGTAAACCTTATGAATCCTGCAGCATGGGGGATTGTAAAGACCACACGGCTGCAAGGCGGTTTCCGCTTCAACCAAAACTCAGTCTCGAACGAGCAGTCTACATCAGGACAGAACAACGGCAAGCTCGAAGGCGTAGCTGCTGTTTTCTCAATTGATACTGCAATGGGAATTGCTGCAAGTTTCGGGTTCTATCCGTTCAGTACTATAAATTATTCGCTGACTACACCGACGAGCGTAGTTGCCAACGGCACGACCATCGGCGGTGAAATAGACGCTTACGGCAAGGGTGGGATTTCGGCTGGATATATTGGCGGTGCTTTCAAAGTACTCGACAACCTCTCCTTTGGATTTGCAGGCGTTGGGTTGTTCGGTACCTCAAGTGCGGTAGTTCAAACAATCCTTTATGAGTCAAGTGCTTTTTCGTCCATCAACCAGAGGAATGATGACTTCAAGGGTTACGGCTTCAAGGGTGGACTACTTTATTCACCCATGCACGACCTAAAAATCGGTGCGGCTACATCATGGTATTCTAACCTCCACGGCACTAGTCAGATTCGTTACAGCACACTCAGCGCAAGCCAACTTTCGAGCGATACATCCTTTGAACAAGATTTTTCTACGCCGATGCCGTTGAATATAGGTATCGGAGCTTCGTACAAATCAGGTAAATTCCTTTTTGCGCTTGATGCTGAAATGAAGGATTATTCCAGCTTTAATTATCGAGGCGGCAGAGCGACTTTCCGTGCGGGGCAGCGGGTGAGTTTCGGTATATCGCGACTGGCTACTTTCGCTCCCGGAACAAATTTGGGAGACAGAATCGCTTTCAACATAGGCGGCGGATACGAGCAACTTTACTACTCAGCGAACGGCACCGGAATCAATGAATACTTCGGTTCGTTCGGGATGCAAATACCCCTCGGGGGTGGCGCAATGATAGACGCGGCTGCCACCGGAGGTTCACGAGGGACTACCGGCAACGGGTTGGTTCGTGAGATGTTTGGCAGGTTCAGCGTTACGATTGGTATCGGGGAGACGTGGTTTAAGCCGTTTGTGCGGGAGTAGGGGTTTAGAATTAACAATAAACTTTTTTGAAGCGGTTAACGAATTTTTCGTTTACCGCTTTTTTATTTATATGTGTACGCCTTATGATCTACCGGTATCTCGCACCTGACAGAGCTGCTCTGAATTCATGAGATCACCGCCATCTATTTCCGCATTAGGGGATAAATCCCATAACAATATTAATCTATAACAACATAGTTCCAAGCAGAACAACATAGAATATATCACACCTCCTATGTTTGTAATCAAGTTTGAGAGGAAAATTGTTTTGTAATCTCACAAAGACATACCAATAGATTTGCTGCACATAAAGTGAAAAGATGGTGAGAGTACAATGCTAAGGAGTTTGCCCATATCTCGTGCGTAGTTCTATTACTCATCAGCTTCTATGGAGCTTATGAAATTTGCCATATCCGTTTTCTATTACTATGCATCTCCTATAGGAGCTTAAGGAAAAGACATATTGATAAAAACATAAAAACGGTGAACGAACCAAATCGTCCACCGCTTTTCTACGTTCAGCACTTTTAACAAAGTACTTATTTATCTATCGCTTACGCTACAGGAGTTTCTTCTTCTGCAGCAGGAGTGTCAGTTGCTGTTTCTGCAGGAGCTTCTGCTAACGGAGCAACTTCTGCAACTGCTTGAGGAGCTTCTGCAACTGCTTCAACTGGAGTTTCTTCTGCTGCTGCTGCAACTTCTGCTGCTGCCGCGAAAGCATTCGCCATTACGGATGGAGCATTGTCTTCTTCCATAAATGCTGTTTCAACCGGCATTCCACCTAAGTCCTGACGTTGCGACGAATACTTCACCGAATTAGGAACAGGGTGTACTGCATTATATGCTTCGATTATCTCCTGTCCTTTTTCACGGAGTGCTTCTACAGCTGATAGAACTATTTTCTTTGCTTCTTTGTCGAATTCCACAACACGGAGAGGAAGTAAATCACCTACATGGAAGAACTCTGCAATGTTACGCACAGGAGCAAATGAAAGCTGAGATACAGGTACAAAACCGTCCACACCTTCGGGAAGTTCGACGATAACACCTTTTTCGATGATGCGTTCGATTTTACCTTCTGTTTCCGCACCTACTTGATAACGGTCAGAGAAGAGTTCCCATGGGTTATCTGTGATTTGCTTGTGTCCGAGAGCGATTCTGCGGTTTGAAGCATCAATGTTCAGAACAATCACTTCGAGAGCATCACCTTTTTTGGTGAATTCACCGGGATGACGGATTTTCTTTGTCCATGATAAGTCGCTGATGTGTACCAAACCGTCCACACCCGGCTCAAGCTCAACAAACAAACCGAAGTTTGTAAGATTGCGAACGATACCGTTGTGAACCGAACCTACAGGATATTTCTGGAGAAGGTCTTGCCATGGGTCCGGGTCTAACTGTTTCATACCGAGAGCAAGTTTCTTGTCGTTTTTATCAATACTGAGAACCATTGCTTCTACGATTTGCCCCATAGAAACCATTTGTGACGGATGCTTGATATGCTGTGTCCATGACATTTCACTGATGTGAATAAGTCCTTCAACACCTTTTTCGATTTCGATGAATGCACCGTAATCGGTCAAGCTGACAACCTTACCGTGAACGGTTGTTCTCGGTTCGTATTTCTCGCCGATAGTTTCCCATGGATGAGGAGTAAGTTGTTTCATGCCGAGCGAAATTCTGCGTTTGTCACCGTCGAAATCAAGAACGACAACTTTAACCATTTGGTCAAGCGCAACGATTTCTGACGGATGAGTAACACGTCCCCATGAAAGGTCGGTGATGTGTACCAAACCGTCCACGCCGCCCAAGTCTACGAAGATACCGAAGTCGGATATAGCTTTGACTGCTCCTTCGAGGATAAGACCTTTTTCGAGTGTTTCAAGAATTTTGCCGCGCTGTTCTGCGATTTGCTCTTCAAGAAGAATCTTATGGCTCACAACTACGTTTTCGTTCGGGTGGTTGATTTTCACAACACGCACATCAATTACTTTGCTTACCCACGCATCGAAGTCACGCACAGGACGTACATCAATTTGCGAACCGGGAAGAAACGCTTCAATTCCAAGCAGGTCCACAACCATACCGCCCTTGATGCGGCGGAGGATACGGACAGGAACTATTTGCTGTGTGTTGAAAAGATTCATGATATCGTCCCATGTTTTCATGAAGTCTGCACGACGACGTGAAAGGACGAGTTTGCCGGTGGCATCTTCGATTGTTTCTACGAATACATCAATTTCTTCACCTAGTTCGAGAACATTTGCAGAGATAAATTCAGCGCGCGGTACAACGCCAAGTGATTTGAATCCTATGTCAACAAAAATCGAGTCTTTGGTCATCGAGACAACTTTGCCGCGTACCAGCTCGTCTTGTTTAATATTAGTGAGAGTTTTTTCGTAAAGGGAAGCAAATGAACTATCATCCATAAAGGGAAGGTCAACATTCCCTTCGGCTATATCAATCACGGACATACGCTTTTTGGCTGGAGCTGCGGGAGCTGTTGCCACAGGAGCGGGTGCTTGTTCCGCACTGGCAATTGCCTCTGCTACTTCGGGCAGCGTATCATCAATTAATTCAGACATACTATAATTCCTTCGTTTGAATACCAGTTCCGAATAAAAAACCTTGTGTAAACCGAGCCGCATAGAGTTACGCGCAGATATTTTATTGCCTGATATTCGGGTTTTGATTAGTGTATAAAAAATAACTAAGGCGGCTTTCCCCATAAAACTTGCGGGGGGATTACAAAATTACGATTTTAGATGCTATTTACCAAGAAAAATTCGTGTGATATGTAGTATTTATTATACGGGAAGGTATATTAAACTATAAGGCGTAGGATAAAGGAGGAGTGGTGATACAGTGTCTGTAAGGTTGCTGCGACCATCCTTTGCTATGTTTGAGACTATGGGTATATGCATTACAGGCACACCTTCGCTAATTCTGTCAATTACTTTTTAATTGAAAATTCCTGTTAGTTAACTCAACAATCCTAAAAATATCACCGAAACACTACATTGAGCGGCAATTTTTCCATCGCAATATGATATATTGCTATATGCGAAACCTATTATTCGACCCGTATAATACAAAAATAAATTAAGAGATATTACATTGGTAGTTTTTGGATACTATATGATGTAATTGAAGTCAAGTCGGTTGCTACAACCGACTATAAATACTTGCCAAATATGGTTTTTTGTATAAGGTCAGTTGTAGCAACTGACCTGACTTTTCAATAGATGACAAAACAACAACATATGTTACTTCTTAACTTATATTAGTATAATTTCTGATTCTATGCCGTTATCACTTCGATTTGCTCTCCGGTACATGCGCACTTCTCGGCGCAGTGTGAATTTTATCACCATTATTTCGGGTATTTCCCTGCTTGGTATTGCAGTCGGAGTAGCTGCCCTTATTTGCGTTATGTCAATTTTCAATGGTTTTCGGGATTTGCTCCAGTCCATGTTGATTGGCTATGACCCGCATATCCGCATTACCGCTGTTGCCAATCCCACAACTCATCTGACGGATACAGCACTGATTTCCATGATTCGTTCTCAGCCGGAGGTTGCCGCTGCATCTGCTATTCTTCAAGGGCGGGTTGTCATGATAAAAGGTGCAAACTCACAGGTATTTATGCTCAACGGTGTAAAGCACTCGGAAATTGCCGGGGTTTCGGGTGTGAAGGATGCAGTAAATTTTGGCGTATTTGATATTTCAAAGCGGAATGAGTTCTACCGAATTGTCCTCGGGACAGGCGTTGCCGACAAACTCCGGGCAATGCCGGGTGATACTCTCACGTTGATTTCACCGCTCGAAATTGAACAGGCAGCAGCAGGATTCTACCGTCCGAAAGGTATTACGGCTATTGTTTCGGGTATATTTCAGTCTAATGCAAAAGAATATGACCAGTTCTACTGCTACGGCTCACAGGAGCTTGGTCGTAAATTATTTGCACCAAAATTATATTTTATTGATATTCGCTTGCGTAGTCTTGAGAGTGTACAGTCGGTTGCTAAAAACTTAAAGCCGGCTATTCCGCCAACAGCAAGTATAGAAACATGGTTCGACCTCCACAAAGAGCTTTACGGCATCATGCAATTCGAACGGTTAGTGTCGTTCAGTATTATCAGCATTATAGTACTTGTGGCTGTGTTTAATATCCTTGCTTCTCTCACCATGACTGTAGTGCAAAAACGCCACGATATTGCCCTGCTCAAGGCAATCGGAGCAACGGACAAATTAGTTAGGAATATATTCCTGACGGAAGGAATACTTATCGGCTTGCTGGCTGTAGGCGGAGGAACTGTATTGGGTTTGGGGTTGTGTTATGGTCAGTTACATTATGGTTGGTTCGCCCTTGACCGCTCTAAGTTTATTATACCTGCGATTCCGGTTTCGGTGTATTCGGGTGATGTTGTGATGGTGTGTATAGTGGCGTTGGTGCTTTGTTTTGGGGCTACTATTTATCCTGCTAGACGGGCTGCGCGGATGGCTATTTCGCAGTCGCTTAGGGAGCAATAAGGGGGATAAATATTGAGGTAGTTGAACAACTTGCAGGTCGTGAAATTCACTTCTAAATTGTAAGGACTTATATATAATGGATAAATTAACTTTTACAAGTAAAAAGCAAATGTTAATGGAGTACTTGAAAGATTATGCTAATCAAACAAGTGATATTGTACAAAAGCAAGACTGTGGGTACGGAATAAAATGCTTAAATAGCTATAATTACGAGAATAGAATGTATAAAAAAGGGGCACTGCAAAGAACTATTATTGATAGTTTTAATTATCATACTGGTAAAAGTGTTGTATCAAAAATGTTATGGGACTTCGATGAGTCTATAGATTAGAAAATTATATTATTTCATGTCATGTCAGGTATTACACCTGACCTTCATTACTTGTCAAATAACAAATTAAGACAGCATCAATTACAACTGTTTTTACTTGATTGGAATAGGTGCTTTATTGATGTCAGCTGTATACCACCGTGAATTAATTAGTTATTTACAAATTTTTGCGCATCCCAAGACCTTGAAGGTTTTCGAAAACCTTCAAGGTCTACATTTATAACATATCAATGCACGACAGTAAACAACTGACACGACTTTAAAATCTCCATACTACTTCCTCCTCCCACTCCCTCAATCCCCAAAAAAAATAATCCCACCTTTATCTTCCCGAATTTATTTAAGTTTGCAGGACTTACAGTAAAAAGTACTTTTAAATAATTTTCAGAGTAACGATGTAATCAATTTTTTTGAGTAGTAAGGAGTGCCATCATGCGTTTCAAACTATGTTGCTTCGTAACTGTACTCGCTGTTACAGTTTCCCTTTCGATTGCCCAAGCCCAAAGTGGGAAAATCATCTTCTCTAGTAATTCATTGAACCCACCCGGTATGTATTCTGTGTCCTCATTAGGGGCGGATACACCTCACTTCCTCTACCCTAGCTATTATCTAAAAAACGTTCTTTACGGTTCCTATCCGGTAGTATCGCCCGACGGCAGTCAATTTGCACGTTTTGAATCTACTAATTCCGCTCAAACGCTCATCATTCGCTCGGTAGCCGACGGCTCATTGAAACGTGAAGAAGTAATGACTGATTACGCATCCAATCTGCAATGGACACCACAAGGTTCACTCGTTTATGAAACAATATCAACCCAAGGAGTCAATAGCCTGCGGGTAACAAACGCTGCAACAGGAGCTTTAGAACAAATACTTGACTTGAAAAGTCAATATTATCCCCAATCAAACCCGGGTGGAGGTGCAGTAGTACTCTCAGCCGACGGTCAGCACTATGCCTACTTACGTCCTTCCGACGCACAATCTGCGAAGCCGGGTGTAGTGATGCCGTGGAATGCCCGTTTAGGTAACTATGCCGGTCCTTGTTTCCCACCACATCATAGCGGCACCGTAAACGGGCTTGCAGAAAAAAAAATAGTCCTTGCTGCGTTCCCGGCACCCCCGCAGACTATCAGGCATATCGCATTATCGCATGACGGCACTATACTTGCACTAGTGGGTACTGTGAGTTTTGAACGTCCTGTACCCTCAGACACGACAAAGAAATACACTATTTCAAAAACGGGCATCATCTGTGTATCACTTGTTTCGTATGAAATCAATGTAATTTATGAAACAAAGGAATTTTATGTGGAACATCCCGATAATCTTTTTTTCTCTCCTACACAGAAGCGTCTTGCTTTTTCGATAATACTTGGCGGCAAAAGACGTATCATGACCGCAAATCCAAATACTCCAAATAATTACTCTCAGAATGGTGAAGGCGAATTTATAGTTGGTCCTACGTCGGTACAAAATTGGACACTGAACCCGTGGTCTCCCAACGGTGGTAAATTATTATATAGAAACGGTGACGCACTGTGGACTATGCCACCCTGCGGCGAGGGCTCGAAATTTTATGAGAGTACAGGGAAGCAATTGTTTATTCAGGATGCACAATGGGCGGAAACAGCAAAGCTGACCCCGTCACCTGAAATTACCCTTGTCAACCCGATGCCTAAACTCATAAACAGCGGTGAACGAATAAGTAACGATATTGAAAGGCGCATCCGGTGCACTGATATAACAAAAGGAATTACAGCCGACGGTGCCGCCAAGATAATGATTTTGGTTAAACTCCCGACACCAGAAATTAAAACAGTAATTTTCTCTTTGCGAAAAGAAGAATGTGCTTCCGGTGTAACCGGTGATCCTTATGAGGACGGCTCAATCAGCGATGTTTGGTACAGGGGTGCATCCACTTATGATAAAACATTAAACCCTTCAATAAATACTTCATTAGGGAATTATGCCTCGGTAATTTACCACGCACCGCTCAATTTTGTTCGGGAAGGGGCAGAAGACAACCTAATGACTGAAAGAACAGTTACGTTATCAGTCTTCATAGATGAGCAACGTTATGATATTCCTATCCGAATTGTACGACCCGTTGTTGCCCTGCTGCACGGTGTATGGAGCAATGCAGAACTATGGGATAATTTTGCACCGCTTAGAAAAATCAATTCAGTGATTCATGACACAATAGGCGACCCACGTTTTATAACCACAGCCATAGATTATTACTGGAAGTGTACAAAACCTGTAAAGGAAATTCTAAAAGGAGAATCAGGTGTTTTGAGTAAGTTTGAGGAGGTAATCAGGCAGCGAAATAAAGAGTATGCAACAGTAAGGGCGGACATCATCTGTCATAGTCTCGGCGGAATTGTTTCTCGAAGTATGCCCTATTACTTCCCAACACATTATTTTGAAAATACATACGGGCAAGGGAAGATACACAAACTCATTACGAATGATTCTCCGCATTTGGGTTCGGAACTATGCTCATGGCTCTATAATGATTGGTACAATTCAAGTCCGACAAGCAAGGTGTGGATAGATAAAATGTTTGGAAGTAATGCATTTGAGCGTCCTAATTACCCCGGAGACCCTATAAGCGGGGGTGCTGTGAAAGATGTACAAGTTGGGTCACCTTTTCTGAAAGATTTATTAAAACCGGAAGAAGTAAAACTTCAGCCACCAACACATACAGTCGTAAGTATAGCTTCAGCAGCGCAGGTTTCCGAGAATGAGAGTAAAATCTCAAAAGTTGCGATAGCAGTTCTCTTCAATCTTAAAAAAACAAATTTCTTTGATGTATTTGGCTCTCAAAAACACGATTTGGTTGTATCGGAATCAAGTCAGAAAGCAGTCGGTATCTTCGATAATGAAACAACACGCGCAACATATTTCAACGATGTTACCCACTCTACGGGTTTTGAACTGCAACTTCCGATTATCAGTGATGAATCACAGTCGGCAGTTAAGGAAATTGATTTATTGAATGCACCCGTCAATTCTCCTTTATTCTCTACCAACGGTATCAAATTTTCTATCAATAGTGACGGTGATTCCAAGCTGCTTTTGGTTCAAAATGATGATGATAACAAGTCAGATTCCAAACCCAGGCAAATGGTTGCAAGTTCATTAGAATTGAACTTTTCAAGTCCTCCGAACGGTTCTAAAATAGAAGTCGGGAGCACTGTTACATTGGGGTTACAAAAGAGTCCGGGTGTAAAATTATCGAGGGTTATACTTTCTGCTTATTCAATTATAGCAATAGATTCTACCGAGCCGTTCGAATTCAAAATTGCTATCCCTGCAAATTCAGCTTTGGGTGCCATGCATTTCTACGCAGCAGGTTTTGATTTCGACGGTGTGACTGTTGATAAAGATTCATTGATTGTTGATGCAGAGCTGACACTTAACGTAACGGCAAATTCAAATCTGGATTCGATGATAGTAACAACCACTAAAAACCCGACTGTCTATATCGGAGAAGATTTTCCGCTTTCCGTCATCGGCTGTTTTTCAGACGGAATAAACAGACAGATTTCATGGGATTCTTTCACTGTTTATAAGGTAATGAATACCGCAATTGTAACTGTTAGCCAAGGGTCGTTGATACCACATTCAATAGGTAGAACTGATGTTATCATCTCTCGAAACAATTTCAGTGATACACTTCATGTTTCAGTGGTTCAGGACAATCAATCACCAATCGCTCAGCTTGGATTTGATACTACAATTACAAAAGGAACATTTTTAAACCTCAATGCAACCGAATCGCGCGATGACGACGGCGATACACTTTCCTTTGCCTGGTCAATCAAAGAGAAGCCATCAGCATCAACTGCTTCCATCACCAATGCAAATCTTTCTCAAGTGAGTTTTTCACCTGATATTTCGGGCTGGTATGAATTGATTTTGGCAGTCAACGACGGTAAGGACAAGAGCGATACATCTTTCTTTGGAGTTACGGTGAAAGAACCGGTTGCCGTTGATGAACAAGACAAGAATCTATCCGGTGGAATTAGGGTTTTCTATTCAAATGAGACAATCAAGGTTACTGCCCCATCGTTCACAAGGGGGAGTTTCATTCTCTATGATGTAATAGGCAGAACAGTAATTGAGAGAAATTTCAATTCTACTCAAACAGGGCAAACACCATTATCATTCACTGGAATTACCTTGAATTCGGGAATATATTACTGTGTTCTCAGAGGTAACGACTGCTATGGCAAGGGTATTCGACGGGCAGTAACAATTCCTGTTGTGCGGTAAGAACAAAAAAAAATCTTTACACAATTAATCTACCGCATATCAACAACTTGTGCATCCTTCGGAGGAGTAAATTCAAATGTAGAATCGGGTAACTTAGTATCTATTTTAAGCGAGGATATTTTCCACAACTGCGTTCCTGTCGGGTCGGTAAGACTGATGCGTTGCATTACCAACGACTTTGGCGAAAGACCGAGCGAAATGGTTTTGACACCATTTATTTCCTTATCCTGTGACGGAGGCAGAAGTCGTAAGGTAATATACTTTTCTCCTTTCGATGTTCGCTCAGAAAATGTTGCAGCAGTAGTATAGGCATTGAGGAATGTAAAAAATACTTTTTCGATTGAAATTTGTCCTTTGTCCTCATAATTGCTCACTACTACCGTATTGGTGGTTTTAGTATAATTCCACACGGTTTCGCCATTACACGTTATAATCCTGCTTCCCAGATTCAATACATACTTATTGCCTTTCTTCGCTTTTACAGTTCCGGTGATTGGCTGTTGACCTCCCAATACCGAACTAAAGCTGCACTGTAGTGAGGAAGCCCCGCCATATTTTTTCTTAACGGCATTATAGACTTCTTCACTTGATTGCTGTGCTATTGCAGAATAAGCGCATACCCACATCAAAATAAACGTGGCGATAACGCTTCTCAATATCATTATGCTGTTTTTCACTTTGGATTTTGCTTTTCTTTATTGATTTCCGGTGTCGTCCTTTGTGTCGGAGTATTCGGAGTTACCGGTTTTGATGCAGGCGGGGTACGTGGAGATTTCGCTACATTGCTTATCATAAGACTACGCAGATTTGGAATTTTAGCAAGCTCTGGTATCGGCAAATCAACAAGTGGGTTGCCGCTCAAATCCAATGACCTGAGTGCAAGCAAATTACCAAACGAAGCAGGAACTCTTTGTAATTGGTTTTCTTTTAGTTCTATTCTGTCCAGTTTGGTCAGATTACCGAGTTCATTCGGTAATGATTTGAGTTTGTTATTGCCGAGTCGCAATGTACGGAGATTCTTTAGCCCTTCAATTTCAGGCGAGAGGTTTTCCACCAGATTGTTTGTAAGGTCAAGTTGAGTCAGTTCTTCCATTTTCATTACCGCCGGAGGAATCGTTGATATTTGATTGCTCTCCAGATTCAACATTTGGAGTTTTGGAGTTTTTGCTATTTCCGGGGGAATTGCCGTGATCTGATTGTTGGTCAAGGTCAAACGTTCGAGGAGTTCCAATTTACTGATTTCTACAGGAATTTTTGTAATCTTGTTATTACTCAAATCCATCACTTGCAATTGCTTCATGTTGCCTATTTCAGCAGGAATTACCGTGATTTCATTATTTCTGATGCTAATCTGCTTTAGATTTTTAAGGGTGGTAATGGTTGCCGGTATTTCGAGAATTTTATTATTATCGAGCGCAAGAACTTCCAAATTTGGGAATTTTAGAATTTGTGCAGGAATTTCTGTCAATGATTTGCGTCCTAAATCCAAGCGATACACACTGTCAGCTTCGTTCATTGCTTCGGAGAGTTCACGGTATGTTTTGTTTTTAGCTTTCTGACGTGTAGCAGGACGTTTGTTGAGTGAATCCGCCGGGGACTGCATTGTAGTCTTGCGAAGTGAATCTGCAGAAAGCGGCTTTTGCGCAAAACCAGTTACAGATATGCATATTATACAAGCAGCAACAAGAAGATATTTCATCGTAGAACCTTTTTAAAATTGAGATTTTGGTAGTAGTACAGTATTATTTAAGTACAAAAATAAGAAACCCTGTCAATTACGACAGGATTCTTAATTTATTATTGGATAATTAATATGAAGAAACGAATTTTGAGGCATCAGTTTTGCTTATTCACAACCAATACCCGACTCCAACGAGTATATTTGAAAATGAAGCATGATATGTACTATAATCGAAATGATTTGTGAAATTATGATTGTATCTCACATCAATAAGTAGATTATCAAGGATACGATAGTCTACTCCGACAGAAACCCCCATTTGAAAATGGTTTACATTTTCAGTAAAATCACTCACATTATTAAATGGTTCGGGACCGGTGCTATAGTTCTTCCCAAACAGTATATAACTAAAGCTCGGACCTCCCAAAAAACCAATTTGACCAGCTTTGGATTCACCAATCTTTAACTTCATAAATAATGGCGCACGTAATGAAGAAATCCCGATTTTGCTGTTAATAGTAAATTTTTCTCCGGGTGAACCATCTTTATTTACCCATTGATAGTTTGTAGCTTGTTTATAAAATTCAAATGTGTAGAGTAGCTCCGGTTGTATTGACCATGTTTTGCTAAGGGAAATATCTACAAATCCTCCCCCATTAAAACTTAGCCAATTTGACTGAGAAACACCAAGCATCGTCATATTATCCGTTAAAAATGCTTTACCTATACCGACACGGAGACCGAATGTAAGGTTTGAGGTTTGTGCATTACTCAATTGAGGCATTCCGTTCAAGAGGATGAAAAAAGCAAATACTATATGAGCAGTGGTTTTCATAGGTAAATTGGTTAATGATTGTAGGAAAAACCGTTGTAAATACTGAAGATGGTAATGAAAACATCTAATCTCATTAAAACCAATATCCAACACCAAGAAGCACATTAGAAAAGGATGATTTGTAAGGGCTTTCTTCCGAAAAACGAGGAGTTAGATTATTGTTGAACCGTACATCAACTATGAGATTTTCGAGAATACGATAGTCTGCACCGATTGAGATTCCAAATTGAAATTTCTCCATATACTCTGTAATATCAACTTCATAATTAATCGGTTGATTAGTCTCAGTTGATTTACCTTTACCAATATCTTTTGCTACAAGAACTCTACTGAAACTTGGACCTGCTAACACACCAAACTGACCCGCTGTTGATTTTCCAAAACTCAATTTTAGCAATAGCGGTACTCTAAGTGTGGACATTAGTTCGCTAATTTCCATTCTTACTTTCTCGAAAAGCCGACCATTATCTGTTGTTCTATAGAATTCTCCGTTATAATGTGTTGATTCTGAAGTATAAAGCAGTTCAGGTTGAACAGACAACCTTTCACTTATAGGAATATTTACCAATATCCCTGCACTAAAACAGAATCCACCTGAATTATCCATTCCATTAAACGGGTAATCATTATTATCATCCAATATAAAAGATGCTCCTGCCCCGGCACGAACGCCGAATATAAGGTTTGAACTTTGAGCAATACTTGATTGCCGAATCCCACTCAGAAGAATGAGGAGAAGAAATAATATATACGGTGTGGATTTCATAGGTACTTTTATATAATTTTGGCGAAAATATCAGCTCGTTATTTAGATTTCTAATTTGATTTCACATTCTCCAGCAAAATTTCACTAATATCACGGATGCGTACATCGTCAATTCTCTCGGCAGCTTTTACACCGTCGGTTATCATTGTTGTACAGAACGGACAATTGAGAGCAATTGTCGTAGCTCCCGTTGCAAGCAGTTCTTCTGTTCGCTCTTCATTCACACGCTTCCCTACAGTTTCCTCCATAAACATTCTTCCTCCGCCTGCTCCGCAGCATAATCCTCTATCAGCCGAACGCTTTACTTCGAGTACTGTCAGCCCGGGAATATCAGAGAGTGTTGCACGGGGTGCTTCATATTCTTCATTATACCGTCCGAGATAGCATGAATCATGGTAGGTAATTGTGCCTTCGGATACTTTGGTTTTATCAATTACTATTTTTTTAGAATCAATCAATTGACGTATATACTGCGTATGATGCATCACTTCGTAATTACCTCCAAATTGAGGGTAGTCATTTTTGAGTGTATTGAAGCAGTGCGGGCACGTTGTTACAATTGTTTTTACATTATAGGCATTCATCGTCTCCACATTCATTTTCGTGAGCATATCGGCGAGATATTCATTGCCGCTTCTTCGTGCCGGGTCACCGGTGCAACGCTCTTCCGTACCGAGAATTTTGAAATTTATGTCAGCCATTTGCATTAGCTCTGCAAATGCTCTGGTTGTTTTCTTGGCTCGGTCGTCGTAGCTTCCGGCACAGCCCACCCAGAACAGAACATCCATTTCGGGGTTTTCAGCTACCGTTTGAATACCTGTACCTTCTGCCCAGTCAGCCCTTTCTGATGGTGAGAATGCCCATGGAGTTGCATTGTTTTCCATATTGGAATAGGCAGGTTGTATTTCGGGTGGAAAATTTGCTTCCATCATCACCAATGACCTCCGCATTCCTACAATTGCCGGAACGTGCTCAATATTAACCGGACATTCCTGCATACACGCACCGCAGGTAGTACAATCCCATAATGCTTCTACCGATACATAATCACCGATGAGCTTTTTATCCATTATCGCTTGCTCATCATCTGTCAGTTCTTCCCCTGTTTTTTGCTTCATCACTAGCGGGGCTTTATCCATCACACGGTCGTGAATTGCTACAATAATTCCGCGAGGGTCTAAAATCTTCCCTGTTTGGTTTGCTGGGCATACACTCGTGCAGCGACCGCAATGGGTACAGGTATAGCTGTCGAGTATTGTTTTCCACGAAAAATCCTCAATATCCACAACGCCGAATTTCTCGACTCCCTCTTCTTCAAAATTGATGGCAGGAAGAACATTGTTCGGACCTAATTTGCTAAAAAATACATTCGGAATGGAAGTAAGAACGTGCAGATGCTTGGAGAACGGTAAGTAATTCGTAAAAGAAAGAATCAGAACAATATGCATCCACCAAAATACTTCGTAGGAAATTTCTCCGAGGGGCAAAATACCACCTACTAATGCTGCAACAGGTCGAACAGCCCACGAGCCATCCATCCCAATATTTATTTTTGCAGAGTTTTGGAGTAAAAGTGCAGTCACAATTCCAAATATCGTAATTAGAATTGCACCCGCTTCTACCTTTTCACCCTCCACTTGAAGACGTTTGACCTTTGATACATACCGCCTCCAAAGGGAAGCAAACACTCCCAAAATTATCAACAGACAAAATATATCTGTAAGAATAGTCCACACAGAATAAACAGGTCCTAAGAAATTTAATGACCACCCGTCATGTATTCCCTCCAGTACCGCCTCTCCGGCAGAACCAAGCAGTATCATGAATCCCCAGAAGATTCCCGCATGAATTGGACCTGCTGTTTTATCACGAAGGATTTTTGTTTGGAGAAAACCGACCAAGAGAGTTTGTTTGATTCGTTCTGGTATTCTATCCCAACGAATATCCGGTTTGGCAAGTTGCAGGTAGGAAATCAATCTGCGGACATTCATTGCAAAAATGCCGGATGCTACTGCTAGTACTAAAAGAAAAATAAAGTTCTTGATGTGCATATAAATATCGAAAGAAATTAAAACGAACCGCAACCTGCCAATACTGACAAGTTGCGATTATTTATCACTGCAATTTACGATAAACAGCTAAGAACGCCAACGAGTTTTGGTACAATTCCAAAGATTGACAAAAACTATAAGATTGTTTGGGTAATTTTTTAGCTTTGCTTTACCGAACATCAAAAAACAACAGAGGCCCTTTATATTTTATAGACAATCATTATCTTGGATTCTGTCTCTAATGATAATTTAAGTATGTACACTCCTTTACCGGCTTGATGATAGAATCCGGCAAGTGGAACAGATACCAAACTGGACGAATGTATGTTGAATGATTCACCGTGTATTTTCTTTCCTGTACAATCAAAAAATTCGATTGTAGCAATACCGGTTCGTATTACTGAAAGCCGAAGGACAGATTCTTCCACCAAAGGATTTGGGAAAATACCGTTGCAAGTCGGCACCTGTTCGTTTTTTTCTACCTCTGTTACACTTTTTCCATTCAGGATTTCAAGATTTCCTATGCCTTCTTGAGTATAATTCGCCGATAATATTATCGGTGAATAAAACCATAGTATTGTTCCTGACGCATCGTAATTCTGGCTCTGAATAATTCCGCCGCTAGAAACTATGCCGTTAGCCGGTGACTCGTAATTTGCGCTTGTCATTTGTGCAGATACTCCCGAAAAGGATATAATGAAGAGTATTACATAAGGAATGATTTTCATAATTTACTCCGTAATTGGATAGAGAAGTTTACCTTTCATTGCCGATTCTTTTTCTTGCTCAGGGTTGTAGCGGTTACTTTTCGCAAAGGCATCAATGCGAGTGGAAGTTACCTGCCAGCTTACCTTCACATTCGGAATACTGCTTTGAACGGTAAATGTATTATGATCAATTTCTGTAGCTACGAATGCCCGGGCATCAGCTCCGATAACTGTTAATTGATAGCGGAAGTCATTATTTGCCGCTTCAAAATAATCCGGCAGCCGAACTATCCCCGTACCCGACGCATCGGTGATAATATTACCTGAATAAATATTAGTACGGTCGGGAGATTCAACAAATGAATGAATCAAGTATTTATTATACGGGTCAAGCGGATGATCAATTTTAAAATTTCCGCCACCTTTTGTTAAATTACCTACTACATTCAAGTTACCGTTGATAGTAACCGTTGTCGAAGGATTTATCGGAAGGATTTGGTTTGTGCGAAGTTGTTGATTAACCGTAGCATTTTGTACAACCGCTGCTGCACCTGTAAATGTACCGTTTTGCTGTATTTGGGCTGCTCCGGCTATATCAATCGTATTGCCGAAATTACTTTGTCCATTCACGGTAATTCCCGAAGCAAAAGTTACAGTGCTTTTTGAACGTGGTTTGATAGTATCCGATTTTGCACTTCCACCGATGATAAAGTCATTGATTGAATTTACCGAGCCACCTATCGGGTCCCAAAGTATGCCGGTAGATTTGCCCGAACCTGTGTCGGATACGGTGATTCCAAAGTTATTCTGAGGATTCCATTCAAGGGTCGAACGTTGTCCGAAATTTGATGGTGCTGACCTTTTTAATTCTAATTTTGGAGCACTATTGCCCGGTGTACTTCCGTTAAAGTCAAACTTGAATCCACCCGATAATGGATTTTTGGGATCTTCAATCTTAGTTTCTTTTGTTGCAGTTACTACTTTAGGAGTTTCGATTTTAATGCCGGTTGAGCTGAAATCAACTCTTGTTGTATCAGTGGTTGAAGGAGTCCCGTACCACAGCCCTCCTTCTCCGGTAACAGGGTCAATTCCCATTCCAAGTCCCCATGTTCCTACCTCTACATGAATCCCTGTTCCTTCGGTTGTTGTGGAGGAATTACCTGTTTTCTCAGTGGATTGCCCCGGTTCACCTGATGAACTTTTATTTGCTTTCAAATCCTTATATTCATACTTTCCGTTAGCGTGTTCGGTACTTTGATATTTTGGCTGACCATTTTCGTCATATCCGGTACGCGTTGTCGTTGTCCCTTCAGGAGTTACTGTTTTTTCAATAGTAAGCCATGGCTTGCCATTTGTATAGTATGTTTCCTTTTCGGTTTTTTTAACAAGCGAATCAGTTTTTTGATAGGTAACATTTCCATCGGAATCGTAGTATTTTTCTTCTACGGTAACTCCATTTACTGTAGTCCGTTCTGATCTCTTACCACCTGACCACCAATAGTACCAAATTTCCTTGCGTGTTTCGGTGAGTGTGTTCGGATCAGTAGTAATAATTGTTTCGCGTTCAAGCTCACCGCCCACATAATCTCTATATACTGTTGTTTTTGTTCCGTCGGGAGCCGTAGTTTCGGTTTTTGTATTTATGAGCTTGCCTGTGTAGCTGTCACGCGTTGTTTCCACGTGGTCGCCGTTCGGATATGTTGTTTTTTCGGTTGTTTTATTACCCCAGTTGATTGTTTCCGTCGGGGGTGAATTCACTGCAAGCGAATACCACGTTGTATCATTATTCATCATTTTGAATGTACCGGTATTAGGATTCAGTACCATACGCACAACACCGCGTTTATCTCTTAAAACGAGTGAATCCATAGGGGGCAATGCAGTTTGCACAAATGATGTATCAGCATATTTCGCCCGCACAGCATAGGGAACAGACAAAAACTGAACATCGGGCGATAGTGTTTCACGTCCTTTTACACCATCGTTGAAGCTGATTCTAAGACGGGTATCGTTATTATTGACAAATAAAGAACTATTCAAGGCAGATTGTCCTGTATTACCAAGAATTACCGAGTATATCCCGTCTTTCACAGGCAGCGACAACAGACCGCTATTCCACGACGGCTGACCGTTGCTGCCGATAACAATTGCAAACTCAAACTGAAATGTACCGTTGTACGCTTTGCCTGATTTATCCGCTATATACCCTTGATATGGGATTTGTACAGATTGAGCGAAAAGCGTTTGCTGAGAAATTGATGCGAATACCATCGCACAAAAAAGAACAAAAAAGGTTTTCATACCGTTTCCTATATTGAATAAAAATAATGAACTAACTTATTATCAATGAATTGCCGATTAATCAATTTTGATTATTTTGCTTTTTTGATTCATTACCGGGAGTATTCATCGCGACTTGAATCATCAAATATCTATCGCAAAATTACGGGCATGAAAAACGGAAAAAAACGGGAAGATTTTTACTTTGTGATGAAAATAGCAGGTGTATTTTTTCTATAAACTTGGGAAAAAACCAATGCCGAAAGCAGAAACACTTTATGCAGCTCTCACTCCTCAAGAAAAAAAGAGGATTGGCTCACGTATGAAATCACACAAGAGAAATTCATTGCAATTACTTTTTAATTATATAGTTAAGGAAAACAACAGAGGCGGGGTATTCATTAAGGAGAAAGCGTTTGCGCAGACATTCGGCAGGAAATATTCTTCGGAGGAAGATTATCTGCTCAGGCATGAATTACGACTACTTGTGAGTGAATTGTATAATTTTCTAGTTGATGCAGAAAATGGGAGGGAACTTGAGAACAATGTGAACTTGCGAGACACCATGCTTCTTCAAGGATTTCTTAACCGTAAATGTTTTGAAGAAGTTGAACATTTTTTTCCTAAATGTTTCGCTTCATCCATCGAACGACAGAATTTTGAGCAGGCACGTCGCCAAACAGATATTTATTTCAGGTATTTGATATTTCACAGAGAAATCACACCTGAAATATTAGAGCAAGCACGTTCTGTAATGTTTGACCAAATTGATATTCTGAAAACACTCTACCGAACCGGTTTTGTTTTGAATCAAAATAACCGCGCAGTGTGCGAAGGTATGCTTGCAATGGCAAACAAGCCCGTTCAAAACCCTGTTCATGTTGCAATTGACACTGATTTTTCAGGCATAGAAACCCCGTTTATTCGGTTTCTAACACTTATTCTCCAAACATATTCGGAGAGGTCAATCGCAAAACGGATTGAACTTGTTCAGCAAGCAGTAGAGCAGATTACCGAGGTTCAGGATTTTTTCCGCGAGTGGAAGTTTCCTGCGCTCGGAACATTGGCAACCCTTCATTATATCAGTGAGGATTATTTGTCAGCACGAGAAATTTTTGAAGAGGCACTGGGCTATTCCCGCAAAGTTCAATCAGTGCAAGCGAACAATATAGTGGATTTGCTCCATAACTATACCGGAACACTAATGCGACTCGAGTTGTATGAACGAGCGTTGTCTGTGATGGATGAATATCGTGAAATTATAAGCAGTCATGTAAAGCTGGCTCTTCGCTTCGCGGGATTTCGGTGTTTTTGTTATATTTTTCTTCACAAACCGGCAGAAGCATTTGCCGCAATCCCACACGAATCAACACATCATGTAGAATACGAACATCTTTACTTTCGGTTCATTTATGTAATAATTCCTTATTTGAACAGAGACATTGAAACTGCACATCGAGAAAGTGTTAATCTTCAAGATTATTTCGACCGTCACAAAGAAACATCATCGTTTTCTAACCAGCGTATCATTGCCTCATTCTTACGACGATTTTTTTCGGCACAGCTTATTGCTCCTGATAAAATTAAACAAAAAATAAAGAGTTTATACGAAGAGATTGAGGAGTTTTCAGAACAAAACAAGCAAATATCCACACTGTTTCTTATGGTGTGGCTACGAAAAGAAATAAAATCAAACATTGGTTGAAAGTATACCAATGGAAGACTTTGGCTTTGCCCATGTATGCTTTTAGCTCTTTGTAATCGGTGGAGACCAAAACGTTCTTAATGTACATCATAAATCTATTATTACGTATAATACTCACGATTTTTCTCAAAATTTTGGAACAGCTAAACCGTCCCTTCGGTAGTTATCTCTGATTTTTTACATATTTCTTCCTAACTATTACCAACGATATGAAGCTATTTCGACTCAGAAACGTTGTTATTATCGCAGTACTTGCTCTCCTTGTAACGCTTTATTATTACAAACCTGCACCTACCCAAGTAAACGGTCCCGCAAAAAAACAAACGGCTGCAACTTTAGTTGGAATAACCGTTGTCACACCAAAACAAGTAGATAGTAAAATTATGATAAGCGGTACTTTACTTGCATATCGGGAAGCAGAGCTTCATGCAGAATCAAGCGGTAATGTAACAAACTTTACTCTTCCCGAAGGTCAATTAGTGAAGCAAGGAACCCTTCTCGTAAAAATTAACGATGCCGAATTACAAGCGCAGCTTGTTAAGAATACAGAACAAATCCGTCATGCTGTAGAAACAGAAGAGCGTCAAAAAGCATTGCTTGCCAGAGGTGGTGCCAGTCGTGAAGAATACGAAGCAGCACTCAATTCACTTAATGTACTCAAAGCTGAGAAGCAGCTTCTGCTTGCACAAATTGCTAAAACCGAAGTACGTGCTCCCTTTGACGGAGTCATCGGATTAAAATATATTACACTTGGTTCGTATATATCCCCTGTAAGCAGGATTGTTACCATTATTCAACCGGACCCTATGAAGTTGGAGTGTTCGGTTCCTGAAAAATATGCTTCGTTCTTGAAGAAAGGAAGTACTCTCACATTCTTAAGTCGTGGAAACAGCAAACGCTTCAAAGCATCTATCTATGCTGTTGACCCTAAAATTGACCTTGCAACAAGAACCATTGCATTCCGTGCTTCGGTTGAAAATTCAAATGAAGAGCTGACATCAGGAAGTTTTATCGAGGTTGAATTGCCAATTGGGTTAGCACATGAGGGATTGATGGTGCCTACTGAAGCTGTCATTCCGGACATTAAAGGTCAGAAAGTTTTTGTTTATAAAAACGGCAAAGCCGAACCCCGACCTATTGTGATGGGCATTCGTACAGAAAAAGAAATTGAAATTCTCAGAGGAATACAAGCAGGCGACACTGTCATTACTACAGGTACGATGCAAGTAAAACCTAATGTTCCGGTCATTATTACCCCGTAAGATAAAGAGAAAACATAGCTTTACATTGTATCACAAGTTTTCATTATAGCAAAAAATAATATTTGGATTTAAAATTACAATGTTTTATTTTTGATTTAAATTCTACTTTCAGGATATTTCCAACAAGCTAACTGTACTTAGCACATATTAATAACTGTTCTCCGTAACTGTATAATTAAATTTCATTTAACTACTGCTCCCCCATGGCAGTACAACAAGACGTACTTAAACAGACAACTGCCTCATGGCAGTAATGCAAGACGTACTTAAACAGCAACTGTCTCCCCATGACAGTACACAAGACGTACTTAAACAGCAACTGTCCCCCCATGACAGTACACAAGACGTACTTAAACAGCAACTGTCCCCCCATGACAGTA
>CAZGNO010000026.1:0-4551 GCA_964527785.1 uncultured Chitinophagaceae bacterium | reverse complement strand
CTATATAATCCATATCGTACATAAAAACAACAACTACCCCACAGTAGTTTGATATGGCGTATTTATAACATATCTACTCTAACCCGAGTTAGTCATCTGCCATAATGATGAAGAAAAGGAGTATGTCTTCACATATCAAATTTAGCACTTATCAAAAATTCGGTTATTAATGCTCATACATATCTGAATATCGGTTTAATTTAAGCGAATCAAACGTTTAGGTTACTGTCTAATGCATAAAATCTAAGAAATGCATTATACATTCATCGGAAAATTTTGAGAACAACAATTAAAACATATGTTCTATTTTTTAGTTAACTTTTTCTGTAGTATACATTTAGGAGAAAATGTTATGAAAACTTTTGTATTGATTGCCAAGGGAAGTATCAGTATAGTGCTGCTTGCATTTTTTCTGACCTACTCAAGTTTTGGCGCAACATTCACAGCTACATCATCGGGAAATTTCAGCAGTTCTACAACATGGTCGGGAGGTACAGTTCCCCCTCTTACGAACGTAATGGATATGATTGTCATTCCGTCGGGCATTAACGTGAATCTGGATAACACACTTACCATTAACGGCGCTTTAGCAAGCATAGCCGTTGAAGGAACTTTAACTACAACCAACAGTGCATCTCTATCACTTGTAACAGGAACTTTATCAGGAGCAGGGGTAATTATTCTGGATACAGTAGACATGAAACTGGGTTCCGCACTCTTATTTACCGGTTCGTTAACAGCAAATACCCTTAACTCACTTACCAACTTTCAATCTTCTGCAAATGTAACGGTAAACCAAACTTTGCATCTGACTTCGGGTATATTAACTTTTATTTCCGGTGGAAAGCTAATTATGGGAAGCAATAGTACTATTGTTATTTCCGGAGGTTTGCTGGCGGTCGGGGCTGGCGGTTCAGTTGGGCTTACAGCGAACTACAATGTTACTTATACAGGTAATTCATCATCAGCAGGTGTTGAATTAAGCGGTTCAGGTTTACAAAATGTTACCGTACAAGTAGATTCCGGCAAATCGGTGACCCTAACCTCTGATTTAGCTGTTTCAGGAACTTTATCACTCAAAGGCGGTACTTTAATGCTTGCAGGAAAAAACCTTACTATTAATGGGTCAGTGATTGATTCGGCTGGCGGTTCTGTTTCTGCGACGGCAACATCCAATGTTACCATTAATTCCTCAGGTGGTACAACAGGAATAATTACATTTAACGGAGCAGGTTCTGTAGTTAATAACCTGATAGTAAATGTAGGATCCGGCAATCATGCAAAAATTGGTGGAACCGTTACAGTGAACGGCAATTTGCAATTAAACGGAGGAACGCTGAACTTTAACAGTACGAATCTTACTCTGAAAGGTACTATTACCGGTTCGGGTAATTTGAGTGCAAATAGTTTATCGAATCTTACCGTAAACACAACGAGCGGAGGATCAACCTCCATTAGCTTCGCATCGGGCGGACAATTACTTAATGATTTAAGTATATCTTCGTCAGCTGGTAATTCGGTATCTCTTGCTTCTTCTCTTACAGTAAACGGAATGCTGGCATTGAACGGCGGCGGAGCTTTTAAACTAAACGGGAACGCTCTCACCATAGGGGCAGCCGGCAGTATTACTGGCACCGATTCAATTATTTCCAATACTTCCTCTGATTTAATTATTAATTCTACAATAGGAATTTCCTCATTAAATCTTACCGGGGGAATCCGTAACCTGACTATAAATAGCAGCGGAATGGGTACTGTAACGATAGCTAACAATCTGGACGTAAGCGGAACTCTTAGTCTGCAAAATGGCTCTCTGGCATTAAACGGAAAAAACCTCACAATCAACGGAAACATTTCCGCAGGAGGTACCGGTACGATCTCCTCTACAGCATCATCTAACATCACCGTCAATACAACAGGCGGAACCACCGGAGCAATTTCTTTTAATCCGATGGCTTCTACAGTTAACAACCTTACAGTAAATGTTGGCTCGGGAAATCAAACAAAAATCAGCGGCAAAGTTACCGTAAACGGTACATTGCAATTAACCGCCGGAATATTGAACTTTAATAATTCTGACCTTACGTTAAAAGGTAGTATTACCGGTGAGGGTACTTTAAGCGCAAATGATTCTTCAAATCTTATCTTAGGCACAACCGGCAACATAACATTGAACTTTGCCTCCGGCGGTCAAGTTCTGAAAAATTTAAGTATCTCCCCTTCGTCGGGTAGTTCGGTCATGCTGGCATCCTCACTTACTATAAACGGAATGCTCTCGCTTAATGGCGGAGGTACGCTCAATCTGAACGGGAATGCACTAACATTAGGTATCGCAAGCAGTATTGCAGGTATAGATTCAATTGTTTCCAACTCATCTTCTGATTTAACAATCAATTCTCAGGGTGGTATTTCCTCCCTTAATATAACCGGAGGAATCCGTAATTTGACTGTGAATAGCGGAAGTACAGGCAATGTTACATTAGGAAATAATCTTACAATAAGCGGTATACTTAGTCTTCAAAGCGGTTCGTTACAATTAAACGGAAAAAATCTAACTATTATTGGCGGCGTTGCAAACAGTGGCTCAGGCACTATTTCTTCGACAGGTTCTTCAAATGTTTCAATAAATACCACAGGCGGAACTGTCGGAATCATTGCATTTAATGCTATGGGGTCTGCAGTTAATAATCTGATTGTAAATGTTGGCTCCGGCAATCATGCAAAAATCAGCGGCAACCTTTCGGTAAACGGTATGCTGCAAGTAAATAGCGGAATACTCAATTTTGGAAATACAACACTTACTTTGGATAGTATTGTCGGCACGGGTATTTTGAGCGGAAACGGCTCATCAAATCTTACTTTAAATACAACAACCGGAACTACCCTAACTTTTGCCGTTGGTGGACAATTATTGAAAAACTTGAGCGTAAGCCCCTCTACAGGCAACTCTGTCTCATTAGGTTCTCCGTTAACGGTAAATGGAATGCTCTCGTTTACAGGTGGGGGAACTTTTGATTTAAATGGAAATTTGCTTACTCTGGGCGAAGCAAGCAGTATTATAGGTATGAATGCTATTGTTTCAAACACTTCTTCCGACCTGACAATTAATGCAACAGGTGGAATTTCTTTGCTCAATCTAACAGGTGGAATTCGCAACCTGACGATAAACAGTGGAGCTAGCGGCAATGTAAACTTAGGCAACAATCTTACAGTAAGTGGTATCCTCTCCATGCAGAACGGTACATTGAGATTGAACGGAAAGGATTTAACGATTGCGGGGAATATATCGGCAGGCGGTATGGGTACCATTTCATCAGATTCGACTTCCGACATTAGTATATCTCCCGTCACATCACTTTTAGGAGGTCTGCGTTTCTCTTTGAATGCCAATACAGTTGGGAATCTAACAGTTACTCTACCAAACGGTGGTTCAGCAAATATTGTGACTGATTTGAACATCGCCAAAAAGCTTAATCTCATGGGCGGAACATTAAACATAGGGGCTAACAAACTATCCATAGAAACTTCCGGTAGTATTCTAGGCAGCAGTAATTCTTCCTATATTATTACGGAAACAGGCGGCTCTCTTGGAATGAACGTAGCAGTCGGTGAAAGCAATAAGGTTAATTTCCCTATTGGGACATTAACACATTATGCGCCTGCTACGGTTCAATTAAATTCAGGGTTAGGAAGCGGTCAAATACACCTAGGTGTTGTGAATGATGTAAAAGCTCAGGGAACAACAGGCGTGGATATTTCAACCAATCAACCGGTTGTAGATGCTACATGGAATATCAGTTCAGATATTACAGCCAATCTGGATATGAACTTAAAGGTAATGTGGTCTTCAGCAATGGAGGTGAATGGATTTAACCGAAATTCGGCTTACATTTCACGTTATGTTAACGGGAAGTGGGATTCAAGTTTGGCAATAGCCGCAACTAGTGAAATGAGTGGTATGTTCAGTGTTGAAAGAACCGGTATCACCTCGCTCAGTCCTTTTACCGTATTTGACAAAACTACAACAGTTGTAAAAGAAAGCGGTAATCTTAGCTTTGAGGTATATCCTAATCCTACGGTTGATGTCATTATCATTCAAAACCCAACCGAATCTGCAGAATTGATAACTATGGATATTTACAATTCCCTGGGGCAGTTGATTAACAGTTATAAACTAACTGACCCTACATCTACAATTTCTGTGCGTGAACTCGCTCGCGGAAATTATTTTATCAAGTTTTCTAGCAAAGGTGTAAGTAGCATCAGGTACTTTACTAAAATCTAGAATCGGTAAGAAGTGAATCGGTAAGGCATTAGAAATACTGTTCACCTTATTTACACAACAAGGGTCTGCAAGAATATTATTAAACTTGCAGACACTTGTTATTTTTATTCTATATACTAAGATCTGAGATAAAAATAATTGTCGTAATTAATATCCGTAATTGAACAAGTAATTTAACAACGGCAAGCACAGTGTGATGTAAATTGTTTTTTCATTAGTGTCCTAACGCCACAAAAATAAATATTCCGAACGTCTTTCTACAATGT
>CAZGNO010000025.1:34697-47831 GCA_964527785.1 uncultured Chitinophagaceae bacterium | reverse complement strand
TGAATGCAAATATACATCTTATTTTACTGTCCAGTTTTTGGGGGTAACTTCAATCTAATAACTATGAGCTATGGTGATATTTATGTACATGACGATACTACCGTTAGCAGTAATATTTCATATACAGATTGGGTAGCAACACTGTAGGTTGTTAGTCCCGTTAAACTATAAAGTTAAATTTTGTAATGAGTCGAAATAATTCGTAATTTCGACTCATTGTTTTAGAAATTAAAATAGAAATAGACAAATGAATATTAAAAAAAATACACTTAAAATAGTTCTTATAATAGTCATCAATGTAAGTAACTTTTTCAGCGTATGGGCTCAAGGAGCTAAGATTCCCGAGTTGCTTAAACAAAAAAGTCAGGTTTTTTTTCTTTCAGATGAATTGTTTCTATCATGTGTAAATTCAACTGTCAATCTCCTCATCACTTCGTATAAAGAAAGGAATCCCAAAGAAAAAGCAATAATAGTAGTAGATTTGAATACTAATTATGAAGCTAAACTCATACCTTCGATTCGAGAATACTATGATGCTGATACAATCATTACAGATAATAACCATGAAATTAGTTCTGCTTACAATGTTCCTGTCTTTCAATTATGTTTGGAACTTGATTCTTTAGGGCATGAAATTCGCCGCTACGATGGATTACACATTTCAAATTTAACTGAAACAGTAAAATTACGCGATAGCATTGCTAAGGTACAAGAATATCATTCCATATTTGTACAAGAGAAGTTACTGCCCCTATCGCGAGCATCAGATGCAAAAATAAACAAGTCTTTATTGCAACTTTATGTAAGTGATAATAAGATGGGAAGTGTTGCGATTATTGATCTTAATAATGGTATTATTAATCAATATACCATGCCAGATTTTACTTCAACTTTACAGTTATATAAGAATCAACTACTTCCTGATTCGGCATTTTTTAACGAGATAAAAAGAGGACGAGTTTTTCTACCAAGATTTCATGAATTTGTTTGTGATACATTGGGGAAACCAGTATTCCTCAATGCAGACTATGTGAAGGAAATTGTATACGAAAATAACAGAGTCTCTAATAATGACGAAGATGTAGTGCTGCCTGTTGATGTAAACGTGTTAAGGAATATCGGGTTAAGTAATGTTGTAGAGATTAACCCAATCAACTATAATGAAAAATGGTTCGGCTCAATGGCTTTATTATCCACATCATCATCATCTTTCATCACCGAAGTTTTTCCTGTAAAAAAAAAGCAATCCCCAGATGAAGATATAATTCTTGGTCGATTAAATTATATTTCAAGCGAACTTGAGCCGATTTTGACTAAGAAAGATTATAAAAAAGCAACAGGTGTTGCATGGAAAATGACCTACAATAATCAAAGTATAGTTTCTACTTCATCATCACAAGCAATATATTGTTCTATGTTTCAACCCTGCTTGTTATTGTCAGATTTTGGAAATAAACCTTTTTGTAAAACTATACCACCCGGTGGTGAACTTAAAATGTACTTTGATTCACTCCGTGTGTGGCGAAGGAACAAAACACCTACAAACCAGCAGTATTCAATGAGACTTATTGGTATGACTGTTGAAAACAATCAATTATTCATGGGTTTTACTCAGGCCAACGATGCAACGGTTTATGCTGATGATCCATTGAATGAAGCAGTGTATTTACAAAAGTACAATCTTAGTACGGGTAAGTTTAAAGAATGGGATATAACGCCATTACTGGTTGATGATAACCTTTTGCAAGTTCGATTTGCCGGTATACTTAATAATGATGCAATATTTCTTTATAAATGGAGCATTAAGCGATGGGAGATACGCAAGATTCCGTTACAAGCATTAGAAAAAATAGTAACAAATTAATTAGGATATTGTAATTCGACTCCGTTCACAGTAATTTTAATCATCAATTTATATCATGTTTGTACTACCAAATGCACGATTTATACCATGTTTAAAACATAAAAACTCTTGCGTGCTCTTCTTCGCAAGAATCCTTAGTGTAAACGCACCAAGCGAGTTTACACTCATTTTCATAGGACTAATTGTCATGAAGGGTATCACCGTTATCGTTTGCATTGTCATGTTCTGCATAAATTCTATGCAGATTTTTGCCCAACAAGACTCAACCTCTGCTTTGAAATTTGTTCAAGCATCCGGTGGGAATCTCACAATTGCACAATCTTCAAATTATGACTGGCAACAAGGTGAAAAATCTCTTCTTGATATTAAGTCTTCATTTCGTAATTCTTCTACAGTCACCTTTCCGTACCTTTCCGTACGCTCCTCAATTAGGGCAATACTAGGTGTTCTTAGTGAAAAGAATGAATCGTATGAAGAAAGTTTAGTTCATACAACCGATAATGAGTTATTCGGCGAGGTTGTTCTTACAGTACCGCTTGGATGGAAAGTTGATCCCTATATATCTTCGAACTTCAAAACTCAAATCACTGAATCTCACCGAGTACAGAACCAATCACTTATTCGTCTATCCAAATTTTGGGACCCTGTAATAAGCCAACAAGCTATGGGATTGACGTATGGTTTAAGCGGGAAGGTACTATGCTTTAGCATTCGTTCCGGTGCCAACCTTCAACAGATACGAACACAAGACTATACTGCGCTTACTGATGATCCACTGACTCAGCTAATAAAAGAGCAATATAAAGCAACCGCAGGTATGGAATGTGTACTTGAATCTACCTTAAAACTTGATTCACTTATTACGTTGCGAGTTCGAGCCAATTCTCAAAAAAATATTCTTACAAACGATTCTTGGATTGCTCAAACTGAGAGCGAGTTATTGGTAAAGGTATGGAAAATGGTGGGAGTAGTTTTGAGTATAGCTGCAAACTATAATGAATTACAAACCAAAAGAGTTCAAATTAAACAATCATTGCAACTTGGGCTTCTAATAGATATGTAGATATGTGAGCAGATATAGTGTATAACTCTCACTCTCACTCATACCGCAAGGCATCAATCGGGTCTAAATTAGCTGCTTTCCACGCAGGATAACCGCCAAAAACAATTCCCATCAACGTACACGAACCTACACTTACCCCTACCCAAAGCAAAGGAACAACTGCTGTAATACCGATTGAACTGCTCAGTGCCCATCCTCCTACAAATCCTAGTATTATACCGATAATTCCTCCAAGCTGACAGAGTGTGATTGCTTCGATAACAAACTGAAGCAGAATCCAGTTGCTTTTTGCTCCTACTGCTTTCCGCAAGCCAATTTCGCGGGTACGCTCTTTCACCGAAACAAGCATGATATTCATAATACCTATTCCAGCTGCCAAGAGAGCAATTCCACCTGATATAAGACCAAACAAATCGAGATACTGAGTGAATGAAGAGAACTGCTGTGTAAGTGATTCGTTTGTTTGCAATTCAAAACTGTTTTCTTCCCAGGGTTTGCAGTTACGAATACTCCTCAATATTCCGATAGCTTCGTCCATTGCCGGAGCAAGTGCATCTTTAGAGGGTGGGCGAACAATTATATTTACAGACTGCTCCCATTCATCCGCATAATACCTCATGAAATTACTAATTGGGATGATAACCATATTGTCTTGGCTTTGCCCCATCATCGAACCCTTCGGCTTTACAAGTCCGACAACCATAAACTGCTGATTCTTAATTCTGATTGATTGCCCAACCGGGTCTGTCCCCGGAAAAAGTTTAACTGCTACATCGTTACCGATAATAGCACTAAACCTACCCATATTCACATCTTCGCCAGTAAAAGGGTTGCCGCTTTCAATATTTGTATTTGCCGTTACGAGATAATGCTCATTTGCACCGATTAACGTTACATCCGGATCGGTAGAGTAATTTCCGGTTTTCATTGTGATACCGCCGGTGGCATTATAGACGCTCACGATGTCGGTAATGGTCATTCTCTTTTGGAGGTCTTTTGCTTGAGAGTATGTGAGTGGTTTGCGTTTTCGATATTTACGCCATGAGTCGTGAGTTTGAATCATCGGTGCTTTGGTAACATAGAAATTATTTTCGCCTAATTCCGCAAGCTGTCCGCTCATAGTATTATTGAGCGATGTAACGGCAGTACCCGAACCGATAATCGCAAAAATCCCGATTGCAATACTCAACAATGTGAGTATCGAGCGTAATTTATGAGCGCGAACGGCATCAAGAGCAAGGAGGATACTTTCGGCTATATTCATGGCGTTTCAGGTAAATTGTATAGTAAAACTATCATTCTATCTTTTGTGTCCTTTTGTTCCTTTTGCGGTTCAAAAAAACACTATCAAATTCATCATTTCTATTCATATCGAAGTGCATCCACAGTATCCATACGCGAAGCGCGTACTGCCGGTATAAGCCCTGCAATAATACCAACAAGGATTGAAACAAACGTGGCTATTAAGAGCAATGCAGGAGGTATATACGGCGGGAAATCCAGTTCAAATACCTGTACGGTTGCATAAATGATTACCGAACAGATAATGAAAGCAATTACAGCCCCAACGAAACAAAGGGCAGCCGCTTCGGTCAGAAATTGAATTAAAATGGACATTCGGGTCGCACCTAGTGCCTTGCGAATCCCAATCTCTTTCGTGCGCTCGGTAACAGTCACGAACATGATATTCATTATCCCGATCATACCTACTATAAACGAGAGTGCAGTCAGCCCCAAGCCGATTCCATAAACGGCAATACGCATGGTTTTGGATTCTTCTCGAAATGCTTGTGATTCATTGATTGCAAAATCATCTTCTTCTCCCGGCGGAGTATTGCGGACAGCACGCATAATACCGGTAGCTTCCGAGCGCACTTCATCCAATTGCTCTTCCGAGCCGGCTTTAACGGCAATCGAGATACTGCGTCCTGTCGAACCGAACACTCCAAAAAAAGACGAAAGGGGAATATAACATTGATTATCCATAAAATCGGTGATGAATGTCCCTCGCTTTTCTACCACACCGATTATCGTAAAACTTCGTCCTGCAATTTTAATGGTTTTGCCAAGTGAATTACTGTCCGGAAACAGGTTTTTTGCCACATTGAAACCGATAACTGCGACATCGGCACTATTCAAATCCTCAAATTGCGAGAAAAAACGTCCGTCGGTTACATTACCCGATGGAGTGAGCGCATATTGATACGGAACACCCATAATGGTGATACCGTTCAGAAGTTTATTCTTGAATTGTACTTGTCTTCCCCATGCTCTTCCCTGTGGCATAACTACTTCCGCACTTTTAATCCTTTTGCAAAACTCTAGTGCCTGTGCATACGTAATGTCTTTTCGGGCTTCAATTTTCCGCCAGTTTCTTCCACCCGACCAGTTCCATTTATCCACATAGAGCATATCCGTTCCGATGGCATTGAATGTTTTATCGAGCGTAGAGTCCAAGCCGTTAATAGCCCACCCCATCAGTACAACAAAAAATATCCCGATTACCACACCGAGTGTCGTAAGGAATGAGCGCATTTTATTGGAATTAAGCGCTTCAAATGAAATACGTGTTGTCTCTATTATTTCGCTGATTTTCATAAGGAATATTCCCGGAATTTAAGCAAGGGCAGGTTGAGAGTTTTGCGTGTCTGACTCCACTTTGCCGTCACGAATGCGAACAATTCTATGGGCATGACGGGCAATATCTTCTTCGTGAGTAACGACAATAATTGTATTCCCGCGTTTCCATAATTCTTGGAACAGGTGCATAATTTCTTCGCCTGTCTTAGAATCAAGATTACCGGTAGGTTCGTCGGCTAGAATAATTGCGGGACTTGTAACAAGTGCCCTTGCAATCGCGACGCGTTGACGCTGACCACCGGAGAGTTCATTCGGTTTGTGTAACATTCTGTCTGCCAACCCGACTTCATCCAGAGTCTTAATTGCTCTCTCCCGTCGTTCGGTGCGCGAGATACCTGAATAAATCAAGGGTAGCTCTACATTTTTAAGTGCAGAAGCACGAGGCAGCAGGTTGAATGTTTGAAACACAAATCCAATCTCACGATTACGAATTTCAGCAAGGTCGTTGTCATCCATTTGCTTTACATCCTGTCCTTTGAAATTATATATTCCTGAGCTTGGTGTGTCTAGGCAGCCCAATATATTCATCATCGTAGATTTACCCGAACCGGATGGTCCCATAATCGCAATATATTCATTCTGAGATATATTGAGCGACACATCGCGCAATGCATGGACTTTTTCTCCGCCCATTTCATATACGCGGGCAATATGTTCAATATTGATAATCGGTGTGTTCATTATGTGTAGTCTTTTTTGGTTAAATGCGTACTAAAGAATATATCCGTGAATTAAGAATTTAGTCCTTTTTCCATTTTGACTTGCCAAGAGTATCAATTTTAATAAGCGAACCGTCCTTCAGTTCGCGGCTGACCGCTTGGAAGCTTCCGCTTATCACTTCGGATTTCTCATCCAATCCGCTTTTAATTTCGATATATCCCCTGTCGCTTAATCCTATCTCGACTTTCACCATTTTTGCTTTGAGTTTATCATTCAAAAACACAACCGACGGAGGACGCTTTGCAACGCGCTTTACCTTCTCGTCATCGGTTGTACGGACACCGCTTTGCTGAACATCGGGGCTTGCATTTACTGCGCTGTCCCTAACGGTAACTGCTTGCAGTGGCACGGAAAGAACATCACGGTGCGTTTCAGTTTCAATATCCACATTACAACTCATTCCGGGTCGGAGTTTTGCTTCGGGGTCGGTAATGCGAATTTTTACTTCAAAATTTGTTACTTCATCTTGGGTTCCCATTTTATTCACCTTCGCCGAGTGAGCAATTGCTATGACAGTTCCGGTGATTGTACGGTCGGGAATTGCATCCACGGTAATGCGGGCAGTATCGCCGATTTTTACATTTACAATATCGTTTTCATCCACATCTACTAAGGCATTCATTACCGAAAGATCTGCTATACGCATCATTTCTGTTCCCTGCATCTGAGAAGTTCCCAGTACTTTTTCGCCTAACTCAACAGTTCGTGAAGTAACAACCCCGTTCATCGGTGCATAAATCGAAGTGCGTGTTGCCTGCACTTTTACTTGTTTGAGAGCTGAAAGGGCGCGACTATATTCTGAAAGCGATGATTGATAGCGTGATTGTGCCTGATCAAAAGCAGACTGAGCACGGTCAAATTCATCGCGGGAGGCAAACTCTTTTTTATATAATTCTGCAATTCGTTTCAAATCTGCTTCGGTACGTACTACTTCTGCTTTAACGGCATCAATCGAAACTTTGGCTGAGTTTGCTGCTGCTTCGTATTGCTCAAGTTGTGTCTCTATCAAATCCGGCTTGATTCGCACGAGGGGCTGTCCGTTTTTAACGGTATCACCGTCTTCTGCACCGAGAAAAACCACCTCACCGCTTGCTTCCGAAGATATTTTTACTTCAGTTTCGGGTTGAATTTTCCCGATAGCCGATACGATTTGGGTAATTGTGCGCCTCTGCGCTTTCTCGACTGTTACTGAAATTCCTTTGTCGCGCTTAGAAGCAATATATGTAGCAATGCCGCCGCCTACGATTACAACGCCGAGCAAAATAAGTGTTACCATTTTCGATTTCGATTTTTTCTTAGCCATGACAAACCTTTGTAAAACAATAATGAAAGGGTATTTTTATGTAATTATAAATCACCGAGAGCATATCTCATTTGTGATTGCGCTTCGAAGTAATTATACACTGCTGAAATACGATTGATTTTCGCGTTGATAAGTTGAGTATTGGCGGTAAGGTAGTCGGTAACGCTTGCAGCACCTACATTAAACCGCTCTTGTGCGCTATTGTAGTTCTGCTGTGCCGAGCGTATTACTCGTGAAGTGATTTCAAGTTGTTTTTCTGCGGAGGTTAGATTCAGGAACGCAGATTGAATTTGAGATTTTAGAGTTTGCTCAAGTTGTAATTGCTCAATTTCACGTTGTGTCAGTTCGAGCTTAGCACTTTGGATTTGAGTATTGGTATTGAAATTCTCAAATATAGGAACTCGCAAGCTAAGCCCAACAGTCGAACTTCCAAACTTGCTAAAATTATCAAATTGAGTGTTCTGCCACGACCAGCCGCCATTTGCCGAGAGCGTAGGGTAGTATCCGCTCCGAGAACCTTCCAAGCTCGATTCTGATGCCTTGATTCTTTGTTTGGCTGCCGCATAATCCGGACGTTTTTCAATTGCATGGCTGATGGCTGCATCAATGCTTCCTACTTCCATACGAAATCCTGCTATTTCATTATCCGATACATCACTTGCCAAACTGGATTCGGTAAAGTCTGCAGTTTGCGCAGGGTTATGCCCCATAGTAGTAAGAAGGGTGGCTTTGGCGAGATTCATTTGGTTTTCCGATTGGACTAAATCCAACTCACGTGTACCATTATCTGCTTCTTGAGCATAGACGGTGGCTATTGCAGTTACTCCTGCTTCTTGCCGTGCTTTGGCGCGTTTCAGTTCATTGTTGCCCAGTTCTAAATTTTCGCGACGAGCTTTTACAATTTGCCCATTTTTAAGAATCGCAATGAATTGCTGCCAGATTAGATATTTAGTTTGCAGTGAAACTGATTGAGTGTTATATTCGAGCGAAGAAACAGTAGATTGAGCGCGGCTATAATTTGATTCGCGTGAAAAGCCGTTAAAGAGCATATATTGTGCTCCAAAATTCATCGAATAGCTGTTTGCAGGCGAAGAATATCCGTCCGGTAGATTGAACTGTCCTCCGCCATCAGCATTCAACCTGCGTTGATACCCCATGCTAAAAGTCACAGACGGTAAAAATTGTCCGAACGCTCCCTGTACATCTGCTGTCGCTGTACGAAGACGTGCTTTTGCAATTTGAATATCGAAATTTTGGGAAGTTGCAATTTTGAGACAATCATTCAGGGAATAGGAAACCGATGCTCCGGTTGATTGTGCGCTCGCGGTAACGGCATTAAAGGCGATTGCTGTAAAAAAAAGTGCCATCACTACTTTCATTGTTGATCCTACTGATATTGGAGAATAATTTTGCGAGACCCCGAAGTGTGCAATAGTTCTTAGGTTAGAAATAAAGACGGGGGCTATAACGCAGCCCAAAATATTTTGTTGCATTGTTTTTTCTTACAGAGTAATAACACAATATTTGTAAAAGGTTTACGAATAGAATTCTAAAATAATCGAGTGCTTTCTTTTGTTCTCATTAAATTAATCCGTAAATTTTCGGCTATAGTAAGTAAGGGGACAAAAATAATCGTATTATTCGAATAGCTGTCATTCTGATGGAGTCTTCGACTGAAGAATCTCAGCTATGCACTACAAAAACTGGACTGAACAGCATACGGAGATTCATCGCTGCCGCTCAGAATGACAGGACTGAATATAGCAATTTAATCTGTCCCCTTACTTAACAATTGCAAATTAACCAATACATTTCAAAAAATACATGATTTCAGTCAGTCAGGCACAAGATGCGATTATTGAATCAATTACTACAGGTACTGAAACCACAGTATCACTCACTGAATCATTAGGTTGTGTTGCCGTTGAAGATATATATTGCCCTATTGATGCTCCCCCATTTAATCAATCGGGGGTAGATGGTTATGCCTTTCGGTTGGATAATTATAAGGAGGGTCATCATATCCATATTGCGGGAGAATCATCAGCCGGGAAAAGTTATGTAAAGAAATTAGTGCCAAATCAAGCTGTACGGATATTTACAGGAGCAGAAGTGCCTGATGGTGCTGATACTGTCGTAATGCAGGAAAAAATAAGTATTCACGGTGACTTGCTCATTATTCATGATGAGAAAATTGCTCATGGAGCAAATGTTCGTGAACGCGGCTCACATAGTAAAAAAGGTGACTTGGCACTTCCTCGTGGAAGTGTGATTAATGCAGGCACAATAGGATTCTTAGCTTCAATAGGAATTTCGAAAGTAAAAGTATTTTCAAAACCAAGTATTGTAATTATCATTACTGGAAACGAATTACGGCAACCTGGTGAAACGTTGAGCTCAGGGCAAGTGTATGAATGTAATTCCGCGTGTTTGTGTTCTGCATTGCAAGGTATGGGAATTAGTGAAGTAAAAGTATTCTATGCCGCTGATGATGAATCTGCTACTCGCACCGTTTTTCGAGAAGCATTGTCAATAGCAGATATTGTACTTTTTACGGGCGGAATTTCAGTTGGTGATTATGATTATGTTGGGAAAGTACTTCGTGAGGAAAATGTTAATGAAATTTTCTACAAAGTAAAACAGCGACCCGGGAAACCTTTGTTTTTTGGAAAGAAAGACGGTCACATCATATTCGGTTTACCCGGTAACCCCGCATCAGTTTTGACTTGTTTCTACGAATATGTTTATCCCGCAATAAGATCAACGATGGGATATACTAATCCCTTGCTGCAATCAATCAGAGTTCCACTAACACATCAAGTGAATACAGTAAATGGTCTGACCTTCTTCTTGAAAGCAAACACAGACTACTCTTCTGTTACTTCTCTCGACGGGCAACCTTCGTATATGATGCGTTCGTTCGCTGCTGCCAATTGTTTTATAGTTGTACCGGAAGATACAGAACGGATTAATGCCGGTGAAGTGGTAGAAGTGCATTTATTGCCTTGAGGAAATATAAAATCGAATCAATAAGCAGTAGAATCGGGTATTCAAGCACTAGAATCATGTATATAGTCGGAATCGGGTATGCAAACCCGATTCAACGGAAAAAACACAATTTCGACTACACCCTTCCTTACTCCTTATCCCCTACAATACTCAATCTCCAAACGTAATCCCTAAGTCGCGGGCAGTAAGGACAGTGTCGGAATTAATAGGTACATCCTTCATTTTTCCGGCAACATCAGAAAACGGAACACATCGAATTTCCGATGATTCCAAGCCCACCATCACACCTGTTTCTCCTGCTGCCAATGCGCGTACAGCAGCTGTTCCAAATCTGAGGGATAGCAATCTGTCGAACGTGGTGGGTGTACCACCACGAAGCAAATGACCGAGTACTACTACTCTAGTTTCCTTTCGTGTAAGCTCTTCAATTTGGCGTGCTACCCTTTCGCCCGCACCACCGAGCCGTTCTGCCTGACCGATTGATTTCCCGATAATTGACACATTGCCATCGCTGGGTTTGGCACCTTCGGCAACAACGATAATGGAAAAATACCGCCCTGCTCGCTCACGTTCAATTACTTTTTCGGCGATTTTTTCGATAGAATAGGGGATTTCGGGGATAAGAATAGCATCGGCAGTGCCTGCTACTCCTGCATGGAGTGCTATCCATCCTGCGTAACGTCCCATTACTTCTACTACCATAACACGGTGATGTGATTCGGCAGTAGAGTGAAGGCGATCTATGCACTCGGTTGCAAAACTGACAGCACTATCAAAACCGAAAGTCACTTCCGTTCCGAAAAGATCATTGTCAATCGTTTTCGGTACTCCAACAACAGGAAATCCACGTTCTACAAACGCATTGGCAATTGTCAACGAGCCGTCGCCCCCGATAGCCAAAAGTGCATCAATACTATGTTTACGAAACTTATCAAGTACTTCATCAGCGCGGTTAATTTCTATATAACTTCCATCCGGCTGAGTAACAGGATAGTGGAGGGGATTGCCACGATTAGTAGTACCGAGAATAGTTCCTCCAAGATGAGTGATTCCTCGAACCCGATCTTTTGTGAGGGTGATAATACCGCCGTCGTTTGGGTAAAGTTCAGGCATCAATATACCCTGATACCCGTCACGTATGCCATAGCACTTCCACCCGCGATTGATGGCAGCAAGAACTGCTGCTCGGATTACGGCATTGAGTCCGGGGGCATCACCGCCACCGGTGTTGATTGCAACAGATTGAATAGACATAAGAGTTCAAATAAGTTTAATCCTATAAATCAGATATAATGTAAGTACTTGGACAAAATAAATTGAAATACCGGCACTGTCATTCTGAGCGGCAGCGAAGAATTTTCGTTTGCTGCTTAAGTCCTTTTTTTTTGTAGTGCATAGCGGAGATTCTTCAGTCGAGGACTTCTTCAGAATGACAGCTATATGATTAATGTAATTAATTTTGTCCCAGTATTTAATTGTATCTCAACAATAATATCAATTAATAATTATGCCAATGCTTCACGCACCCTTGCCGAGACATAGTCCATTACCCACACTACGAGGGCTATCACAAAAACAATAAGACCCACTTCGTGCCACTTTGCAAGCCCGGAATATTGCATAAGCATACTGCCGATTCCACCGCCGCCCACCAAACCGATAATGGTCGCCATGCGAACATTAATGTCCCAACGATAAATAGTAAAGCTCAAAAATGGAATAACAATTTGCGGAACAACAGCAAACCATATTACTTGCATCGGATGTGCCCCAGTCGCTTCGATTGCCTCCATAGCACCCGTATCAATATCTTCGATTTGTTCGGAATACTGCTTGGTGAGGGAAGAGACAGTATGAACCATCAGAGCCAGCATTCCGGCAAAGGGTCCGATTCCAACCCACACTGAAAAAATAATCGCCCAAATCAAGGGTTCAATTGATCGTGTAAAATTGGTAATTAAACGGAAAAAGTAATAAATAGCAAATGTGACAGGATGATTCTTCATCAAATTACGAGCAGACAGAAAGCTCAAAACAAATGAAAAAGGTAGTGCAATCAGGGTGGCAATCAGAGCAATGTAGATGGTTTCGATAATTGCAAAAAGTGCAGCATCGAAAATATCAAGATTTGGAGTGAGGAGCGCGTCGAAAAGACGTTTGGCTGCACCAAGACCTTGCGCTGAAAAAAAGTCAATCGGAGAAATTTTAGAAATTACCCAACCGGCAAGAATGGAGAGGCAGCCAATAATCCACGCAATATTTTGCGCAACGGAATTTCTCCAGCCGATAAGTGGTTTGCCAAGTATTTTTGATGAAAGTGAGAAACCAAACGTATAATTGAAAGCAGCAAAGATAAAGGCAAATGTAATATAAAGAATAAATGTTACAGCTGTGGGTGCAGCTGCGGTTTCGTTTGAAATAAGGTGATGGTAGATAATCCTGTCGGTTACTGCTGCGATGTACGCGCCAAAGAATAGATCTAGCAGAGAGACCACAATAATCTAAACTCTTTCACTTCACTTGGATTTTCAAGTC
>CAZGNO010000025.1:0-34687 GCA_964527785.1 uncultured Chitinophagaceae bacterium | reverse complement strand
GCCAAAGAATAGATCAAGCAGAAAGGATTGAATAATGAGAACAGCAGAAGCTGATTTGGATTTGGAAGAATAACTCATAACATCATAGAATTAAGTTGAAAATTGAGTTTTTCTGCAAAATGGAAAGACCTTTATCGTATGAAGGATAAAGGTCTTTTTTAGAGTCAAAAATTACCAGAGATTCGGGTACTTTTTAATAGCGCTCACGTCCGCCGCCGCTGCCGCCGCGTCTGTCACCGCCGCCGTATCCGCCGCCGCTTCTGCTTCCGCCGCCACCAGCACCGCTAAATTCACGACGTGGGCGTTCTTCGCGTGGACGAGCTTCGTTCACAACTAACGCACGACCGTTATAGTCAGCGCCGTTTGTTGCTTCGATTGCTTGTCTTGCTTGGTCATCATCGGCCATTTCTACAAAACCAAAACCGCGTGATCTTCCGGTAAATTTATCGGAGATAACAGATGTGGATGTAACGGTACCGTAATTCTCGAACAATGCTTTCATATCAGCATCGTTAGTGTTGTATGGCAAATTGCCTACATAGATATTCATAAAAACCTCTTGCAGTGCTTTCAAAAAAAACTTCTCAACGCCAAACATTTAACTAAAACAGTGATGAGAAGCTGACTGCCGGACGCACTCACTTCGCGACAGTAGTACTACAAACTTACGATAAGTTTTCGAATATGCAAGTAAAAATAATAATAATATTAAATTTATTAACAAAAAAGCGGGAAATAGTCAGAAAAAGTACAGTTTAGCTCAGTTTTATACTGTAATTCAACAAAATTTCTCTCGTATTTTTGTAGTGTACATAAATAGTATTTATAATTCTACGGTGAAATCAATCATGAAAACCAATGAGCAAACAGATATTCTTGTTATTGCAGCCCATCCTGATGATGCAGAACTTTCTTGCGGAGGAACAATTGCCCAATTAACTGCAAGTGGTAAGTCGGTAGTTATTGCAGACTGTACCAAAGGGGAGCTTGGGAGCAGAGGTACAGTAAAGCTTCGAGAAAAGGAAACAGCGAATGCATCTAAAATTATGGGTGTAAATACCCGTGTCAATCTTGGTATGCCGGACGGTAATATCCAACAAACTCCGGATAATATTCTTTCAATTGTTTCAATTATCCGCAGGTTTCGTCCGCAAATCATTCTTTTTAACCCGCCGTATGAACGTCACCCTGACCATGAAAACGTTCATCGTTTGGTTCGATCTGCCGTATTTCAAAGCGGGCTAACCAAGATTGAAACATTCCACAAAGGGATTTCTCAAACTACGCACAGACCGAAACACATATTCAGTTATATGCAAACCTATGAATTCGAGCCAAGTTTTTATGTGGATATTTCAGATTCTTTCGATGTGAAAATCGCAGCTATCCGTGCATACTCTTCGCAAGTATTTGTAGAAGGTGAGAATGATACAACAGAACCGGTAACATTTATTTCTAAGCCGGATTTTATGGAAATGCTTGAAGCGCGAGCGAGATATTTTGGTGCTTTAATCGGAGTGAAATATGCTGAGCCGTTTTTAGCTATCGAGCCGGTAGGGATTCCATCACTTTCAATTTGGCTTTGATGTCCTGCAAATAATTATAAACGTGCTCCAATACTGAAATAACCTAAAGCAGGTGCACGGACTACACCGGGTTTATCAGTGAAAAATATACTCTGACCTACAGATACTTTTGCTAAGCCAAGCGGAGTATCCAAGGTGAGTGAAAGCCCTACGCCATGTTTAAGACCGGAGAATTTAATAGTAGAGAAATTCTCCCACACCGAACCGATATCATATCGCGCTGCTATATAGGTATCAAAAAACACACGAATCGGGAATAATATGCGATACTCAAATGAACCGAGAGCCACCTGCTGGCCTCGTTCTTCATCTTCGCGTTTGCCGTAGAAACTGTCCTCTCCACCAATAGAAAACTGCTCGGTCAGAGGCATTGTTCTGTCTCCGAATCCGAAATGAACAGAAGGCATAAATGAGTGACCCCCGAAGCTCAGAGTAGTTTTATAGGTAAATTCAACCTTCGAAAAACTTACTGCATCCACCGGATTCAGTACGGTAGACTCGACCGACATATTCAAAACCCGACCGCTTGTCGGTAAGTCGGCACGATCACGGGTGTCGAAACGTGTAGCAAACTTTATTGAAGTCAGCGATTGGAAGGGTGGTTGCGGAAGAGTATCGTTTGTAATATAAGATCGCTGATACTCATATCTAAACTGCGTGTAGAATTTGCCTTTGCGTTCGATTTGCCTGCCAAACAGAGCTTGTACCCCGTTTCGTTGTATTGCTTGGTCACCCAAACGCATATATTCAAACTCATTTTCCGGCAAGCCGGTGCGTCTTGTGTAATAGTATATATTGGTAGTACTGCTAAATCCACGAATATCTGCTGACCAAAAGGAATCAAAGAGCCGTGCAGCATCTATGCCGAGAGAGACCGATTGAATTCTAGTGGAGCCGATAATTCGTCCCGATACACGAAAATCTGTACCGAACGGGTGTTCTTGAATTAAGTCCAAGCCAATCTGTGTATTCCGCTCATTATCTATTCTTGCTCCTATTCGAAGCATTTGGTTGGGTTGCTCCTTAACATCCACAAGTAAGTCTATGGCTCCGCTATCTACATAGTGCGGAGTAAATTCAACTGCCGAAAAATAATTTGTATTCCAAAGATTTTCCCATGTTTGAAGTAATTTTGAGCTTTGCAGGGGCAAAGATTGAATCGGTTCGAATTCTCTGGTGATAACTACACCCGGAACTGTCCCGATACCTTTTGTAAGAATATTTCTCAATGTTCCTTGATTTACGTTCCCGCGAAGCTCTCCATTTTTCAGGACGAAATTCATCGAATCCAATCGTGCAAAAGAATATCCCGAATGTCTGAAATTTCGTATCAGATTCTCTGAAAATGTCCGTAATTCCGAAGGGCAATACAATTGAGGTGGTGTTATTGTATTTACAATACCTAAATTCACATTAGAATCTACAGACATACTCATTTTCCGAATAGGAAAATAGCGGAATCCCTTGATTTTGACTGTCTCATTCGTAAGAATTACTTCTGTTTGCTCGTAATTCTCATTTGCTGATACATCCCGAATTTTCCTGAGAGCAGAAATTGGTGTTTCTGTAATAGTGGGCAATTCGGATGATGCGCGGAGAGATACGTCGGCGAGCAAAGGGGAATTTGAATGTCCGGTTATATCAAGATATACAGTTCTCATATCCGGCGGGAAATGAGGTGTAGTGAAATATACTGCAAGCAAGGAGTCTTCTTTTTCGGTTAATATTTTCTTAATATTGGCTGTTGCATCCAATCCGGCTTTTTCTCCGAGTGAAATTAAATTCTTAATGTCAGAAAAATCCGTATTTTTCAATGAGCCGAGTTCAGGTGTAATTGAAAATACAGGAATTCCCGATATACTGTTCCCCAGCCGGGTGTTTTGCATATTCATCATGCTGGTCACTACTTGGTCGGCAACATTCCAGGGGGTGTCGAGTTCATCAGGCGGCAAGAGTGGCGAGGTGGTGTTTACAGCAATAATAATGGTAGGACGAAACTCGATTGCTGCCATCTCAATGGGAATATTCGACATTATCCCTCCATCTACCAGCACCATCGAATCAATGCGAATGGGGGTATAACGAAGCGGCACTGTAGCACTTGCCCTCATCGCATTTATCAAATCTCCTTTGCGAAGTGCAACAGATTGACCTTTGCTTAAATCGGTAGCAACGGCACGAAACGGAACTTTGAGTTTGTTAAAGTCACCGTCGGCATGATAAATGCCATTCCACACCAATTCCTGCAAGAGCATGGTAAGTCGTGTACCGCCGGAGATAGACTGAGGAACAACCAGTTTGAAATTTCGAAAACGAAGGGTAAGTAAGTTCCTGTCATTTTCAAATTTTTGGTCGAGAAATAGATCAGTTCTGTCTTGTTCATTACCGAGAGACAGAATTCGCTCCCACTCAACAGTAGTTAAAATTGAATCCAGTTCATGCGGTGTATATCCCGAAGCATACAATCCTCCAATGATAGCTCCAATACTTGTACCGATAACATAATCAATCGGTATTCCTGCTTTTTCCAATTCATGCAGGACTCCGATTTGAGCCAGTCCTCGACTCCCCCCGCCTGATAAAACAACGGCAACTTTCGGACGGTACACATCTCTGTGCGGCAGAATCCACGAGACAGAAGATGCCGAATCGCGCTCAAATGCAATGAGTACCATATCGGGTACCAATATAGCCGTTATAATGAAGAGTATATATGCAGTAAATTTCATGCACAGTAACAACGTGAAAATACAGTTTGTATTTTTTATATCGTACTTTTCTTATCATAAAATAGAGCGCAATGTACAACATTCTTGGTAATCTGTTACGCATGAAAAAGGAAAGGAGTGATTAATTTTAAGTGTTAGGAATGGTTAGGTGTAAAATTTCAAATAAAAACGGTTGTTCGATATATTTTGCTAGTGTAAATTCATTATTTTTGCAACGCAGTTATTGCAAAAGTCCCCTCCTGTCTTTGATCCCAATGATACGTATATTTTTTCCTTACTTTCCTACAGGAATTTCCATGAATTTCCGAGTCATTTTGTGCATTTTCGCTTCACTTTTTGTTGCAAGTTGTAGTCGTGATAGAGTTGATATTGCTTCCCGTAATTTTACGGATGAGATTCAGTGTGAGCAAAACCTCGCTTTTACGTTCGACCACCCGCTTGTGCCTGATTCGCTTCTTACACACGACTGGGATACAGCAGCGTATATCAAATTTACACCGTCTGTTCGCGGCAAATTCAAATGGAATTCTCAAACTGAACTTATATTCTCTCCAAGCAAAAGTTTTAAGCCGAGTACGGATTACAGAGGCGAATTGACCGATGCAATCCTGCGTTATGCGGATAAAAAACTGAAACTAACCGGTGAAAAAGAATTCGGGTTTCATACGCCATATCTAAAGCTCACAGATGCAACTCCTTTTTGGACAAAATCTACAAAAAATCCTTCGCAAGTAGCACTGCAATTACGGTTGTATTTTTCAGAAAATGTCAATCCGCAGAATCTTGCTTCTTTATTGCATATTCAAGTGGACGGGAAAGACGTTGCTTTTGAAATGCCGTCGGAAGCTGTAAATTCAATAATTCCTGTCAATATCGAGAATATTCCTGTAGGAACGGGGCGTCTGCCTGTAAAAATTACGGTTGATAAGGGATTGCGCTGTTCAGAAAGTGATTTTACGACCAAAGAGCAGTTTGTACTGAATTTCGACACACCCGACCGCGATAAGATTCAAATTATTCAGGTTTCAACCGGATTTGAAGATGAGAAACAAAAAATAGAAATTCTCACTACACAAAGTGTTGAGAATACCGAAATAATGTCGCTACTATCTATCAGCCCGTCCGTAAGTTATACGGCTGAAGTTATGGAGTACGGAATAAACATCAAGGGTGATTTTAAAATTGGTACCACGTATGAACTGACCGTATCCGGGAAACTAAAAGGGATAGTAGGCGGTGAAATGCAGCAAAACTACAAGCAATATGTGCAGTTCGGAGAGCTGAGACCCGAGATTACCTTTACATCGAAAAAAGCGACATATCTTACCTCAAAAGGTGATAAGAATGTAGGGCTGAAAATTACAAATGTTCCGAGAGTACGGGTAATTATCACAAAGATTTACGAGAATAATATTCTGGCATTTCTTCGGGACGGCGGTGGTTATACTTACGAAGAGTATGGCGGATACGAGGAGGAATATACTAATTACAATTGGATGGAAACAAGCCGTTACGGAGATGAAATAGTCAATAAAATTATCGAAACGAAATCACTTCCCAAACAGAACGGACGAAGTTTGCTGAATCTGAATTTCGATGATAAAACCATGTTCAAGGGAATATATTTGGTAAAGGTAACTTCAGATGATGAAGAATATCTTAATGCAACTAAAGTTGTAGCAATTTCAGATATAGGTCTGATAGCCAAATCAACTGACAATGAGATGGTTGTCTTTGCAAATTCCATTCTAAATGCTACACCGCTTTCAGGAGTGAATGTGCAGCTCGTGAGCTATAACAATCAATTCGTTTATAAGGCAACCACCGGTTCGGACGGCATTGCCCGTTTCCCGAATATCAAGCAAAAAGCTCCCGGATTCCATATTGAAATGCTTACCGCTCAATCGGATAAAGATTATACGTATTTGCATTTAAATAAAACGAAAGTGGAAACCTCACGCTATGATGTAGGAGGTGTGCGTGAAAATCCAACAGGATATCAGGCATTTATATATGGTGACCGTAATATTTACCGTCCGGGCGAGACCGTTCATTTGAGTTCGATTGTCCGAACTATGGAATGGGAACCTGTTGTGAATATCCCCGTAAAATTGAAATTTTTGATGCCAAATGGCAAAGAATACAAAAACGCAAAATTCACCCTCAATGAGCAAGGCGCATTTGAAACAGCAATTGCCTTGCCTCAGACGGTAGTCACTGGGTCATATACCGCCGAACTCTACTCAGCAAATGACATCCTGCTTAATTCTACAATTATCAGCGTCGAAGAATTCATGCCCGACCGCATCAGCGTTATGGTAAATTCCAATAAATCCGATTATAAAATTGGCGAGCAAATCAATATCAAGGCACAAGTCATGAATTTATTCGGACCTCCTGCAGCCGGACGGAATTATCAAATGGAATATTCACTTGCTCGCAAACAGTTTATTGCAAAGAATTTCAAGGATTATATCTTTACCGTACAAACTAAAAACGATATTCAATTCCAAAAAGAGCTGCGTGAAGGCAAAACTGACAATGAGGGGAAAGCCGTCCAAAACTTCACAATAGGACAAGAATATGAAAATCTCGGAATTCTTGCCGGCAAAGTATTTACGACTGTTTTTGACGAAACGGGTCGCCCGGTCAATCGTATGGTGAGTTTCGATGTAGCAACCCAATATGCTTTTTATGGAATCAGAAATTTTGATAATTATGTGGGCTTACGAACCGCACTGACTATTCCTCTCGTTGCAGTTGATAAAAACGGGAATGCTCAAAACGGGGTTCAGGCAAAGGTTCAAATCATAAAGTTTAACTGGCAAAATGTGATTGAAAAGGATAACAATTATTATAGAAACGTATCCCAAAAGCAAGAGCAGATTATGCTAGAGCGTACCATGACTATCAGCGGGACATCTTCATCGCTGAATTTTACTCCGATGCTATCGGGTGAGTACGAAGTGCGGATTATGAAGCCGGGTGCAAGCGGGTATGTAGCTCAAAATTTCTATGCGTATGGATGGGGCTATACACAAAGCTCATCGTTCGAGGTGAATAAAGAAGGGCAAATTGACATAGAAGCCGATAAGGATAAATACACCATCGGCGACAAAGCATCCATTCTTTTCAAGACTCCTTTTGCAGGTAAATTGCTGGTAACGGTGGAATGTAATAAGGTTTTGGAGCATTTTTATCTCGAAACCGATAAAAAATCGGCAATGCTTTCTCTCCCGATAAAGGAGAGCTACCTGCCGAATGTGTATATTACGGCAACACTGTTTAAACCTGTTGATGACGGGACGATGCCTCTTACCGTTGCAACGGGTTTTCAGCCGATTCTTGTAGGTAAATCTTCTTCTCGTATCCCTGTAACCATAACGGTTGCCGAGAAATCCCGATCCAATGCCAAACAGACTATCACCGTTCGCACAGGCGAACCGAATGTACACCTTACTATTGCAGTAGTGGACGAAGGAATCCTCCAGCTTAAAAATTTCAAGACACCCGACCCGCACGACTTTTTCTATGCAAAACGTGCTCTTGGAGTAACTTCTCACAATCTCTACCCATTCCTTTTCCCGGAATTCTCACGGAAGAAATCAAGTGTTGCCGGTGACGGATACGACCTCGCAAAGAGGGTAAATCCATTTACCAGCAAACGTGTCAATCTGATTGCGTTATGGAGCGGAATTATAAAAACATCCGGTTCGCAAGCGAGCTATACGATTGATATTCCTCAATTTTCAGGTGACTTACGGGTAATGGCGGTGTGTTACAAGAATAAGTCATTCGGTGCTGCCGAAAAGCATATTAAAGTTGCTGACCCTATTGTCGTTTCGTCTGCTCTGCCACGATTTGCAAGCCCCGGCGATACCCTTACAATCCCTGTGACACTTACCAATACAACCTCCAAAGCCGCCGGTGCTACAGCCAAACTTTCAATAAACGGGGCAATGTATGTAGTGGGGAATAACCAGCAATCAATTACTATTTCTGCAAATTCCGAAGCAAATGTTACCTTCCGGGCGGTAGCTAAACAAGAAGCCGGAACAGCAGATGCAACTGTAAGTGTACAGGCACTAAGCGAAACATTTACCGAAAAAACCTCGATGAGTGTAAGACCGACTGCGGGGCTGCTTAAAACTTCAGGTGACGGTACTGTGAACGCAGGGCAAACGCAAACCGTAAATCTTACTGCCGGATATGTTCCATCCTCGATGGATGCACGGCTTATAGTGTCACGTTCGCCGCTTGTACAATTCTCGAAGAATCTTACGCATCTTATTCAGTACCCGTATGGGTGTGTTGAGCAGACAGTTTCATCGGCATTCCCGCAAATCTATTATTTTGATTTGGCAAAGTCCATTCAAGACCGTTCGATGCAAGGGGCTAACCCTGCCTATAATGTGCAGCAGGCAATTACGAAACTCGGCTCGATGCAAGTCTATAACGGTGGCTTCAGTTACTGGCAGGGTGGTGAAGAAGCATCATGGTGGGGAACGGCGTATGCAGTACATTTCCTTTGGGAAGCAAAGAAAGCAGGGTTTGAAGTACCGACTTCCACGATTGACAAGGCGACAAGCTACTTATCACAAGAAGTGAAAACCCGAAAAACAATTCAATATAATTATAGGGTTAACGGTGGGACTGTGCAATCCAGACCAATTATTCCCAAAGACGTAGCATACTCACTCTATGTTCTGGCTCTAGTAGGGCGTCCCGATATTTCTACGATGAACTATTGCAAATCCACTCTTTCACAGCTAGCGATTGATTCTCGGTATCTGCTGGCAGGTGCGTTTTTGCTGATGGGAGACCAAACGAGCTATAAGGGAATACTTCCAAAATCTTCATTTAAGGATGAGCAATCGGTTACTGAATTTGGCGGAAGCTTCTCTTCCTATATTCGCGACGAAGGAATTGCCCTCAATACACTTTTGGAAGTTGACCCTGACAGTAAGCAAATTCCGATAATGTCAAGGCATTTATCACAAGAAATGAAAAACAGAAGGTATTTATCTACACAGGAAAACGTATTCGCACTTCTAGCATTCGGAAAAATTGCCAAGAGAAATATTGCTGCAAATGCTACGGCAACAATCAGCATCGGCGGGAAAACAATCGGCTCAGCCGGTGAAAACAATTTTGTCACGACAAAGGATATAGCCGGACGGCAAGTCAATATCAACGCAAACGGCGGGACAATGTATTATTTCTGGAGTTTGGAGGGGCTTAGTATAGACGGAAAGTTTGTGCAGGAAGATAATTTCCTCAAGGTTCGCAAAACATTCTTGAATCGGAACGGACATCAGATTTCGGGTTCAAACTTCAAGCAGAATGATTTGATTGTTATAAAAATCACGCTTTCCTCTACTCAAAATGCTACCGTCAATAATGTGGTAATTACCGATATGCTTCCAGCCGGATTTGAAATTGAAAACCCGCGTGTAGGAGCGGTGCAGGAGCTTTCGTGGATAAAGGATAATACTGCACCGGAACACATGGATATACGCGACGACAGAATAAACATCTTTACCACGGCAAACGGTAAAGAAAGTGCGTATTATTATCTCGTAAGAGCAGTCTCGAAGGGGTCATATAAGATGGGTCCGGTCAGTGCGGATGCTATGTATAATGGGGAGTATCATTCGTATAATGGAGCGGGGACGGTGAGGGTGGAATAGTTTTTTATTACATAAAATTGATAAAAGATAATATTAACATGAAACAAAAAATAAATTCGGTAGTATCTTGCTCTACCTGACAAGAAAAAATCTTGTGGTATCAATCAATATACTAGCAAAAGCAAATGAAAAAGAAGATATTTACACTACTCTCAGTAATTGGACTTACATTCGGTTTGGCATATTCACAAAACCTTGACAAACCCAAACTCGACAGTTTGTTTGATATTCTAGCAGAAAAAAACAAAGCAATGGGCAGTATAGCAATTTCAAAAAATGGAAACGTACTCTACAGCAGAGCTATCGGCTACAAAGTTGTTTCCGATAAAGAAAAGCAATCAGCAACTACAACAACAAGATATAGAATCGGCTCTATTACTAAAATGTTCACTGCTACAATGATTTTCCAATTAATAGAAGAAGGAAAAATCAACCTTAGTACGACGCTCGATACATATTTCCCAAAACTCCCGAATGCCAAGAAAATTACAATCGGCAATTTATTAAATCATCGAAGCGGACTGCATAATTTCACCAACGATGAAGAGTATACCACGTGGATGACTCAACCGAAGAAACAAGATGAAATGCTTGCAATTATTGCTAAAAACCCTGTAGATTTCGAGCCAAATGAAAAATCATCCTACAGCAATTCAAACTATGTTGTTTTAGGATATATTATTGAGAAAGTTACAAAGCAACCATATTCAAAAGCATTGAAAGAAAGAATTACCTCAAAAATCGGACTGACGAATACAGAAGTTGGTAGTAAAATAGCAGTAAATAACAATGAGTGTTTCTCCTATCAATTTTCAAACACTTGGCAGCAACAACCTGAAACAGATATGAGTATTCCCGGCGGTGCCGGTGCGATTATTTCTACGCCGACAGATTTGAACAAGTTTATCGAAGCATTGTTTTCATTGAAGTTAATTTCAAAAAACAGCTTAACCCAAATGAAAACAATTACCGACGGCTATGGAATGGGTATGTTCAGCTTCCCGTTTGATACCAAAAAGGCATTTGGTCATAATGGGGGGATTGACGGTTTCGTATCAATGCTTGCATATTTCCCAAACGATTCGCTCGCTGTCTCGTATACTACAAACGGTCAAGTATATCCTCTGAATAGTATATTAATCGGAGTGCTAAGTATTTATTTCAACCAACAGTATTCAATCCCTACATTTACTACAATTGCAGTTAATACCGGTGATTTGGATAAATATCCGGGTGTATATTCCAGCACGCAAATTCCTCTAAAAATTACAATTACGAAAAATAATGATACACTGTTCGCACAGGCAACCGGTCAGTCGGCTTTTCCCCTCGAAGCAACCGAAAAAGATAAATTTCAATTTCTGCAAGCAGGAGTTGTAATAGAATTCGATATTTCTAAAAATGAATTAATTCTAAAGCAAGGCGGCAGGAATCTTGTATTTACAAAAGAAAAATAAAATGTAGCTTTTGATTTCTATGTCCGTTTGTTTTTACTTTGGTTTTTTCGCAGAATGAAGTAGTAAGACAGATTAATTTTAATTTTATTTTTCCTGTCATTCTGAACGCTAGTGAAGAATCTCTGTAAGCTGTTCAGACATTTATGTGTATTGTTTTGCGGAGATTCTCCGATCTAAGAAGCCCTGTAAATGACATCACTTTATTTTTCAATTAATTCTGCCCCGGTACTTATATGTGGATATGAAAATTGTATTAAAATAGCAGGTATTTTGAATTCTTAACTGAGGTTAGCAAAAATTACTGTATTGAGTTTCTTCCCTAGTCAAGTCAGGTGCTACACCTGACTACAACAAAAATACCTTTTTACGGGCTATGTACACAAACAGAGTTTATTTAATAAACTTATGCGCTTTGATTGGTAAGTAATGAAAGTCAGGTGTAGCACCTGACTTGACTTGACTTTGCTCGTGACTTGACTTGACTTTGCTCGTCTACTCGTGTGTAAATTTGTTGTTGATAAGGTCTAATCAATATAATCTTGCGTAACATCACTTCTTAATTAAAACTTTGTGTCTTTTTATTATGCAATAAAAACATGAATATAGTCGCAAATAGCACTACAAATTGAAAGATTGATAAAATTAAACTCAGGTATGAATTTACAAAGAATCACGAAATTGCAACATTCATTATTCCTCAAAAATATGGATACTTTAGACTTTCAACCGATAATATCAACAAAAGCGATAGTCGTCAAATCTGCCGATGATAAGCAAAAGGATACTGTTATTATGATTGCTGAAATAGGACCTCATGAAGTCGGACCTCCATTACATTACCATCCTAGACAACATGAAACTTATGAAGTTTTGGAAGGAATGGCAGAATTCATTTTGGGTACAAAAAAAATTATAGTTAAACAAGGAGATACGGTTGAGATTCCCCCAAATACACCTCATACGTTCAAAAATATTTCAGATGACTGGCTAAAAATGCGTGATACACATTTACCGGCACTTTCTTTCGAAGAAATGATGCGCGAACTTCATAGTTTGGTACATAGCGGAAAAATTGATGGATTCAATAACCCCAAATCATTACTCTATCTTTCAATGCTATGGGTAAAATATCAAGAAGTCCAACATTCAGTTAATCCGCCCTTTGCTGTTATGAAACTTATGGCTTCAACCGGCAAATTACTCGGATATAAATTATAAGATTTAGATAAATAAAAACTCTGTCTATGTACAAAAACATTCCGACCGAAATTAAAAATTATACTCTTACCGAAACGCTCCATGAACTGCACAAGGGTAAAAGTAATGAGGGTAATTTCGGTATGGATAATACAAGCGAGCTATTTGTCGGAGGCAGTCAATGTTGATAAATGTGATGTCTCTTCCGTAGATATAGGGCATTGCCCCCCCCTATATCTACCATCGCCCCTGTAGTTTTTTTGTATTTCATGATTGAATACAAATAAGGAAGAATTTATTCTAAAAAATAGTACTCAAAAATTTAACATTATTCTCATTCACCTGCTCTCCGCTCGTTAATCCCTAATAATTCCAAATAGTTTTTTCACCCAAGTCCAATATATATTTCGTTGCCGGATAAAAATTCGTTATTTTGACTAACCAAAAAGTAACTTTTTCTCGAAATCTTCTTACTACAAGAAAACAACCAATTTAAGGAGAGCAGATGATAATTTTTACACCCCGTTTGAACTATTTTCTTTCGGTAACGGTGCTGTGCGTACTTTTAGTAGTTTTCACTCAAAGTTGCAACGACCTTCCCACGAGATTTGTAACACCAATCTTTGATATTGGGCTTACTGTTCCGCTTGTTGATTCGATAGTCACACTCGACCAAATGGTGCAGGATTCTGCGCTGTTGCGTAAAGACGGTTTAGGCAATTTGATTTTGGTACAGCGAGCAGATTTACTGCAAACCAAAATCGGCGATTCACTTCGTTTACGTCCGATAACTGTCAATTACTCAAGTACAATTCAAGAGCAAACTCAGATTCTGGAACGTGTCTCATTTGGATATACAACCGATGTACCGCTTATCGCATTATATCCTGCTCTGCCTGCCCCTCCTGCTCTGTCTGTTATTCCGGCACTAGGTTCGAATGGTGAAGATTTTGAATCACCGATTCTTTCTGAGAATGAAGCTGACTACGCAGAATTTCGTAAGGCAACAGTACAGGTTATTATTAAAAATGATTTGCCGATAGATATGGAAATCGGTACTATGACCGGACAATCTTCACCCGGTTTTGTCATTACGACACCGGGACAGAAAGATATTATCATTCCACTGACAGCTGCTCAAAGAATAATCCCTAAATTACAGACGCGAGGAGATTCCACAAATACAGGCGGAGCAATTACAGTACAAATTTCCGACCAAATGCTCACCCAAGCTTCCCGTATTAAAGCAGTTCTGAAGTCATCAGGTTCTAACGGAGCACAAGTAAGCTACGATGCTTCGAATGTTGCCCGTGTTACAGTAAGGATTAAGAATACCACAATTCGACAGGCAAAACTTGCTATCAGCAAACAGCCCCTTCATTTTGAGGTTTCAACACCACTTTTAGATAATACTGTACTTACATCGGCTGAGCTTCTTAATTTTCAGACAAGTATGACGATGGTTAATAACTTCCCCGTATCAGGTGTTGCAACGATTCGACTACCTCAAATGCACCGCGTTTCTGACGGCAGAGAATTTTTCCAACAATTTTCTATAAAGAAAAATCAAACCGTGCCGATTGCTCTGACTTCTGCCGGAGACGGATACCGAATCACTCCCGACTCACTCGACCGTGCAAACAACAATTCTACCATCAAAGAACTGCACGTTTTTATTGATGTAGTAACCGATGCTATTCCTCCTTCAGCCAAAGAAGTTTTTGATGAAAGCGATAATTTCAAACTTAACGGAACTATCAATACTCTCCAATTGAAATTTGCAGCAGGAACGTCATTGCCTGTAACGAGCATTACATTTACATCAATGGTAGATTTCAAACCTCAGGGAAACATTGATAAAATAACATTCAATCGCTTGCAGGCAAAGGATTCGTATCTCGAAATGCGACTTTTGAATACTGCAGGAGTAGCTGCAAATTTTAGCGGGAAGGCAACTCTTTTGGATGCTTCCGAAAAAGTAATAACAACGGTTACTATACCGATGCAAACTATCAAGTCGGCTACGATTGCGGGCTCAGTTACCTTCCCATTTGAAACGGTACTCAGCATTCCGCTTGGCCCGTTGGATATACCTGAATTTCCAAAATTTGCGCGAATTGAGGCAACGGTTGCTACTACTCCAAACACACCGTTCCTTGTGAATAATACCGACTATTTCAGCGGGTCGGCTGAGGTCAGGATACCGCTTACCATTAATATTGCCGGTGGTAATTTCCATAATATTAATTCAATGAATATTTCTGATGATATCAGAGACAGACAGAAAAATATGTCGTCTGCAATTCTAACGTTTGAAGCGAAAAATCGAATTCCGGCAAATGTAAGTTGCAGTATGCAGTTCTATGATGTAGTCGGTAATGTTATCTTAAAAATACCGAAAGAAAACCCGATTTCTCTGCTTGAGGCGCATTTCGGTACTGACGGTATTGCCGACAAAGAAATAAAGACAATATTTTCATTAAAAATTGATTCGGCTGATGTCACTCAGATACTTGCATCATCACGATATAGCTTCGATTTTAATTTTGATGCCAATAATGCCTCTGCTAATCCCTACATTAAATTTCTCACAAGCGATTATCTCCATATTCGTGCGATGCTTGAGTTTAAGGGAAATACCGATGTTCGTTAAAAAAGTATTGGTAATTCATCTTATTAGTATTCTCTTCCTCGTTTGTGTTGCTCCACTGGCAGCACAACAGCGACTGGATGTTTCGGGAATGGGGCTGGGCAGAGCTACCGTCGCATTTGCTCGAGGTACGGATGCTCTTACGGTCAATCCTGCAAATATTATTACCAATGATACAAGTTTAGCACTGCGGTTTACAGTTATGCCCGTCGGGGTAATGGTGGGCAGCAGTGTATTCAGTATCAAAGACATAAACTATTATTTTGGAGGTGACGGTACTATTGATTCCGGCGGGCATTGGAACCCGCGATATTTATCGCCGACAGAAAGAGATGAGTTTGTCAGAATGGTTGATAACGGAATTATTGCTACCCAAACTGAAACAATGCCTATAGGTATTGTTGTCAATATCCCAAATTTTGGATCGGTTGGTTTTAGTATAATCAACTCACTCCAAATGCAACTTCAATTCCCGGCAAATTTTTCTAAAATATTTGATGGCTACGGTGGAAAAGACCCGCTTGACTTATCCGGCGGATTGTACAATGTACTCATGTTTTCAAGCTATGGAATAACATACGCACAGAGTATTCGTTCGGTTGATGTGAACCGTGATTTTCTGAATACCGTCAATATCGGATTAACTGTTAAATATATTCGCGGCTATTCTTTTCAAGGAGTAGATAAATCTAATACTGCAAAAATTACTCCATTTATTCCTGCAACGTGGGATTCTACTTATGATTGGGCTGTAGACCTTCGTTATAAAGCGCAGCAAGCAGGAACATTGCAACAGGAATTAAGTGTTGGTAATTTTACCGGATTCGGTGGAACTACAGCCGGAAGTGGAATCGGATTGGATATGGGATTTTGGGGAACATTCACCAAGCCCGACAGTTCCGGACGACAAGCATCATTCGCTTTTTCACTTCTCGATATTGGCTCAATTACATGGAGCACTGCAACAAAAAGCTACAATGCTGATGTTCGCGATACCATAAAGGGCATAGCACAACTCAGTGATGAGCAAATTGATCGTTTGAAAGGAGCTGCGCATACAGAAAGTTTCATCACACTCTTACCCATGAGATTTAGACTGGGAGTTTGTATCCCTCTTGGAACGATTGTATGGGGTATTCCCGTAACTGCAATGGCAGACTACACACAAGGTTTGGTTACAGCCGGGGTCAATACTACAATCCCGCGTGTAGGGGTAGGGTTTCAATTCGGGGAGAAGGGGATTCTGGGTAGAATAGGGTTTCAGGCAGGGGGTCTTGAAGGGTTGGGAGTATCGGCAGGTATTGGCAGTAATTGGGAAAATGTTAATTTTGATATTTCCGCGGGTTCGGTACGTGCTTTGCTTGGGTATGCTTCGGCGCATTTATTTGATTATTCTCTGGGTGTGAAATTCCGTGTTCCGGTGCAAAGTCTTCTGTTTTTCTAAAATCAGATTAGAATCCTTTTGAAAAATTTGATTTTCGGAGATTTGTACAGCATTAATTAAAAAAATAGATTATGCCTGAGTTCTATTTCCCTGAATTATCAAAAATAATTATTGATGCTGCTTACAAAGTTCATACGGAATTAGGTCCGGGTTTATTAGAAAGTACGTATGAGACCTGTTTGGAGTACGAACTTATTAATTCCAATTGTAAAGTAAGCAGACAGGTAGCTTTGCCTGTTTTATATAAGGGTTTAGTACTCCCTGAAGGATATAGAATTGATTTGTGGGTTGAGAACAAAATAGTTATTGAACTTAAATCTGTTGAAACATTAGCTGATGTACACTTCAAACAATTACTAACATATCTACGGCATTCTCAGTGCAAAGTAGGGTATTTAATTAATTTCAATGTAGCTTCGCTTAGAGAAGGAATTATTCGTAAGGTAATGTAGCTAATTGTAAAGATTTCCCACAGGGTTCACAGAGTTAGGACAGGGTTTCACAAAGCAGTATATTTATCTACTTTGTGTAACTCTGTGATAAAACTCTGTGAACCCTGTGGGAGGAAGTAAAAGATTATGAAAAAAGTTCTCGTCATTGCCTATTACTTTCCCCCGCTCGGACTAAGCGGCGTACAGCGTACCCTTAAATTTGTAAAATATCTGCGGGAGTTCGACTGGCACCCTACCGTCCTGACTGTCGGTGAAACAGGTTATTACGCAAAAGATACGAGCTTGCTTGCTGAGATTGACAGTTCAATCGAAGTAATCCGTACAAATTCCAAAGATGTAAATTCCCTTCTCAAAAGCAAAAATACAGTTTCACTGCCTCGCGAAAGTATGCGGAAAATAATGAGCCGTATCAGTGATTTGATATTTATACCGGATAGTAAAATCGGTTGGAAAAAAGCTGCAATTCTCTCTGCCGAAGAGCTTCTGAAACGTGAGAAATTCGATACTGTCTTTGCGACTGCACCACCGCAAACTGCTTTTTTAATTGCAGCCGAATTAAAGCAAAAATTTGGAATACCGTTGGTGCTCGACTACCGCGATTTGTGGGTGGATTATCCTTTTAAAACATTCCCGACACCTTTTCACGAGTTCCAACATTTGAAATTAGAGACAGATGTTCTTCATACTGCGGACGCGATAGTCACTGCATCCGAGAATATCCGAACATTGATGATGAAAAGATACGGTTTTTTGAGTGACGATAAGGTTACGGTTATTCCTCAGGGTTTTGACGAAGACGATGTGAAGGTCGAAACTACACCGAGGAATGACAATGTAATGAGATTTACGTTTTCAGGTTTGTTCTACGAAAACCGTACACCTCAGTATTTTTTGGAAGCATTGCGGAATGTTTTGAAGCGTAAGCCAATGTTCAGGGAGCAGATTGAAGCGCATTTCCTCGGAGCGTTCCGTCCGGAACATCGCAAGATAATTGATAAACTTGGACTTTCTGACAGGGTACATATTCACGGGTATCTGAACCACAAAGACTGTGTGAAATTCCTGCTGGAATCGGATGTCCTGTGGGTGATGATGCAAGAAGACCAAAGTACACCCGGTAAGATTTTTGAATATATCGGAACGCGAAAGAAAATACTCGGCTGCGTACCACAAGGAACCATGAGGGATATTATTTATGAAGCAGGCGGAGTATGCACCGAGCCCGATTGCGTCAGTGAGATAGAACGGGCAATTGAGTATCTTTTTGGTCAGTTTTTACGTCGCGAACTAACTGGGGCATCAGCTTTTGTATCAAATAAATATAACCGTAAATATCTCACGAAACAGCTTGCCGGAATCCTCACGTCGGTATCGAAACAGTAGATTACTTGCATCATTGTTTTTGATTTGGTAAATTGCGGAAAATATAGTGCTTGCTTGTGCAAAAGATAATAATTTTAAGGTTTATCACGTGCCATAGCAATCATCTCCCGAATACTTCAACCATATCAAAAACGGTCATGAAATTCTATCTTACCTTAATTTTTTCCGTTTGTTTTTCTGCGACGATCCTTACTGCTCAGGACGATTTGGATAGAAAGCGTGCTGCAGAATTACATCGCCGTTGGATGGAATCGGCACACCCTACACCGGTAGGATTTACCGAACCTCCTCGAATCCCTTTGCAAGAGAAGAAAGTCCCGTCCATATTATCGGTTGAACAGAATATCTCTGCTTTTGAAAATGTGAATCTTATCGGGTCGGAAGTAAATCAATTTCCTATTCAGAATGAATCTTCGATTGCGATTAATCCTACTAACCCATTAAATATCATTGCTTCGGCTGTGGATTACCGTGATAATTCCTCCGCGTGGGTATATGTTTCGTTCGACGGCGGGAAAACATGGGCTGATACCAACCTCAAAAAACCCGACTCGATGACAACCGCCGGAAACGATCCGTCAGTCGCATTTGCTAATGACGGAACGGGGTATTTATGCTATGGTGCTTTTGGCGATCGTTCAGATTTTAGTCCTGAAAATGGTGTCTATGTTTCAATTACTCCCGACGGAGGAAAAACTTGGAAAAGACACGTTCCGGTGATTGCTCATTTTGGAAACCAGACGATAGATTCTTCTTTTGAGGATAAGTACTATGTGGTGGTGGACAATTCACCGACTTCACCGTATTATAAACGCCTCTACATTCCTTGGAAAAGAGTAACAGCCCGTGACTCTGCTACGCAAATCGTACTCACTCATTCCGACGACAAAGGGCTGACATGGTCAAAGCCCGTCAATGTCAGTGCCCGCCTTTCCGGTTCGTCTGAGGACACTACCTTCGGGCAGAGTTTCCCGCTAACAATTTCAGGAAAAGAGGGGGAAGTATATACTATTTGGAATTATGGACCTAAACACGGTATCGGGTTTGCCAAATCATTCGACGGCGGCGAGACATTTACATTGCCCCGAATTATTCAGACATATAAACCTCTAGGCATTGCGAAAAGAATACCGGAGGGGATACGCCATACGCTCAAAGGCGTAGTGCGCGTTGAGAGCTATCCTTCGATGGTTTGTGATATTGACAGCACTCACCCCGGCTGGCTTTATTTGTGTTGGGCGGCTGATGAAACCCCAAATGTTTACTTCTCTCGTTCGACTGACAAGGGCGAAACATGGAGTGTTCCAAAAATTGTTCATTCGGATACTACCAATGACCAATTTTGGTCATGGATAGCTATAGACCGGACCAATGGCGACCTTGCAATAATGTACGCCGACAGCCGCGACGATGAAAAGAATATGCTCTCGAATTGCTATGTAAGCTATTCCTCCGATGCAGGTGATACTTGGTATGACCACAAGGTAGCCGACGAAGGAAGCGACTTGAGAAAGAATCCTTTTGCCGGGAATGCTTTTGCCGGTGACTATGCCGGTTGTGCTTTTCACAATGGAAAAATTTACCCGTCATGGGTGGATACTCGCGGTTCAGGTGCAAGTTTTGATAATGATGCCTATACTGCACTTGTAAATATTCGTGCGCTTAATCCTGTTAATCCGTTCACGGCAAAGACAATTCCTCACGAGCAGACTTCAATTGACGTTTCATGGAATGCTTCGAATACGCGAGCGTTCGGACAGCCGATTCTTCCTTCGGAGTTCTCATATCTTCTCTATCGAGATGGTGCGCTGATTCAAAAACTTGCTTCGTCAGTTACCAATTATAAAGACACAGGACTGACAGCATTTACCAAATATACATATTCAATTCGTGTGGTAGCTGCGACTGATACCAGTATCCAACGGGTAGCTACAGGGTATTCCGGTGGTGCAAGGCAACCTGCTCATGGAGTATTACTTGCATCAAAAGGGAGTGATGATAATAGTGTGAAATTAACAGTTCAGATTCCTACTCTTCGTGCAGACAGCGTTACACCATTAGTCAATGCAGCAAAAGTAGCGATTTATAGAGATTCAATATTTGTCGGTGATGTAGCTATTTCAAGTTCGGATACCGGTAAAACAGTAATTGTAACTGATAATCCGACTGAACGAGGTTGGTATCGGTACAGTATCGCTGTGAAAGATGCAGGGACGCCTGTCAATCAAAGTGAAGTGAGCAATTCTCTGCTTTGCTATACGGGAGCTGTAGAAACATCATCTCCTGAGAATTTCGATACTCCGAAATTACCCCGTTATTACAATAGTGGGAAATGGGGCATAGCTTCGTTCTCGAAAAGTCCAAACGGTTCGCTTTCGGAATCACCTGTAGGACAGTATAGTGGTCGGGCAAGAGATACATTCATGCTTTTCCCTGTCAGAAAAAGTATTGATTCCAAAATCCAACTAAACTTCTGGCATACAGCAATAATTGATGCCGGTGACAGTGCTCATGTAGAAGTTTCCAATAACGGCGGTGAAACATGGGAGCGTCTGGCAGTATTTAATAATACTAATTTTGAACTGTGGCGTGACGGTTCACTTACCGATCAGGATTGGAAACCGGAAACCTTTTCTCTGACCGGAGCAGACACTGCAATCGTTCGCTTCCGGTTCTTTTCGAATATTACAAAACATGAGGACGGATGGTATATTGATGATATAGCAATCAGTAATGTGAGTGGGGTAGAGGATGCAGAAACATTGCGGAAGAATATATCAGTATATCCAAATCCGACGAACAATCGTTTGTTTATTCAACTTCCTGATAATTACAGTGATGCAAAAGTATCACTTGTAACGCTTGTAGGTAATCAGATTGCAAGCAGCGAACAAATTGCTGCTGGTAGTGTATCTATTGATGTTTCAATGTTTGCTGCGGGTGTGTATGCTGTTCGGGTAGAATTGAAATCGGGAGTTGTTGCTACGATTCCTGTGGTTGTAATGCGGTAATAAATGGATTGTAACTAAATGACGATTGCGAGTGTCTGTATTTATAGATTGTTAATTCAATAAATGATAAATCTATTGAGTATTTATTTTCATCAACTATCCATCCATTTTATGAAAAATCTTTTTCTCTTTTTGGTAATTCTTAGCACTATGAATACAGTGTTATTAGCTGATACACTTACTATTGGTAGTAATAAACCCAATTCAATGATACCATTGGGTGGCAAACCTGCAAAAATTACGGCAGTGGTTGACCAAACATCAAGCACAAAGAGTAATGTTGAATTTGAAATTACAAATACCGGTATATTCGGCTCAAAGCAAGATTTTTCAGGAGAAGGAGTTGGTGGAGGAATAAAATGGCCTCGCAACGGTAAAGGATATTATTTGTATGGAAGTGGTCTTTGGTTGGGTGCGGTTAAAAATGTTAATGGAACACCTTCAAAATTATGCGTTGCAAGTTATAATCCAAATTCTTCAAGATCTTCTTTTCAGCCATCATTATTGACAACCTCCCCTGACTTAGATTCACTTCAGCAAACGAGGGTTTTTCGTTCAACAGATTTTAACTCAGATGGTACTTCTATTAAAAAAGGATTTGCTGCAAATTGGATGATATGGGATACTGATCCTGCGAGAATTTTATATGTTGATGGATATACAGGAAATTTTGTTGCTAATCCATTGGAGCGTAATCAAGTGGTATATCCCGGAGGTACGGTAGTTATTTCAGATGAAGATTTTATTACTGTTTTTGATGATCAAGATCTTAATAAGTATTATGGAAAATTGGATACATTAAAAAAACAAGGGTATCCTATAAATATCCGAGTAATACAATGTGTATATTCCTGGTCGTCTGATTTTTTGAAGGATGCTGTCATAATTGAGCAGAAAATCATCAATATAGGTGATGATACACTTTTTAATTGTTCTTCTGCACCCGTTTTTGATTTTGACATTACACCTCTTAATAATACGACAAACTTTGCTTATGATGATAATTTTCGTTACTTAAAAGAAGATACTGCGCTTAAACTTAGTGTTATGTGGACAGAAGCTAATTCCGGGGAAAAAGGAAATGGTTTTGGGTATATGGGGATTGGGTTTGTAAGAACTCCGACAGTGAATAATCAGGGGTATTTGCTGACGGACATTTTTAGTCGAGATAGAAGTAAGCAAATAGGTGCTAAAACAATACGTAGCTGGACAATTGATGGAGATCCTATTGATAATATAGAACGTTATGATTTTATTACTAGAGATTTTATTGATACTAGTGTACTCAAACCCTCCGATAAACGGTTTATAATGTCCACTTCAGGTTTCAATTTACGTCCCCATGATACAGCAACTATTGCTTACATAATCTGTTTTGCAAAGCCATCTGTAAAACCGGAAGCAGACGGTTCGTGGAATGATGTACAGGGCGTGGTCAATCTTTTCAAAAAAACAAGAGCATTCTATGATGCAACATTTGACAAGAAGACTCTTGGAGTTGAAACCGTTGAAAAGGATAACAATGCTTTAAGGGTTTATCCAAATCCATCGTCCTCCTATTTATTACTTCAGTCTGAATTCTCATCAGAAACACTCCATTTATATAATGTACTTGGTGAGACCGTAAGAACGGTAAAAACAGACGATAAGGGAAGTTGCATTATAAATATTCAAGATTTACCGAACGGTGTATATTTTTGTCGAAATAGTATAAAAAACAGTTCAAAAGCTGTTCAAGTGATGATTGCACGGTGATCTTAATATTGAGCTTATACATACTTTTTTGTTGATATACAATAGTTGCTACAAGGTACTGAAAAACCCTGCATTTACTAAAAAATGTAGGGAGTTTCAGTTTTTTGTCGTATCTTTGCAGTCGAAATTTTAGATTCCGTCCTTCACACTTCGCATAGCCCAATTCCGAGAGATTTGTTATTCCACGAGCAATTTGCCCCTCCTATAAGAACGCACACATCGCTTACATCTCTCCACTGTATTGCTACATTCTTGTGGAAGTCGGTTTATTCTGTTGATTTATTTAGAGAAAGACAATTATGGTCAAAATGAAATTCGATGAGTTAGGTCTCTCGAAAGAAATCCTGAAAGCCGTGCATGACATGGGCTTCGAGGAAACTACGCCGATTCAATCGGCAGCAATTCCGGTGCTGCTTTCCGGAGGGGACGTTATTGGGCAAGCTCAAACCGGAACAGGTAAAACGGCAGCATTTGCTATTCCTGCACTCGAATCACTAACCGCAGAGCGCAAGATTCAAGCATTGATCCTCTGCCCTACCCGCGAACTTGCAATCCAAGTATCAGAAGAAATTATCGAACTTGCAAAGTACAAAAAAGGGGTACAAGTACTTCCTATATATGGAGGTCAGCAAATCGAACGCCAAATGCGCGCACTTCACAGCGGAGCTCATATTATTATCGGGACACCCGGACGTGTGGTGGATCACATCCGCCGTGGTACGATAAGTTTTGCTGCTGTTAAAATGGTTATTCTAGACGAAGCAGACGAAATGCTCGACATGGGATTCCGTGACGATTTGGAAGTTATCCTGCAGCAAGTACCACCGGAACGCCAAACTGTATTCTTTTCGGCTACAATGCCGAAAGCAATACTGGATATGACTAAAAAATATCAGAAAAATCCTGAGCACGTTTCGATTAAACATGAAACACTTACCGTTCCATTAATTGAACAAGAATATTTTGATGTGCGCGACGGGCAGAAGCTCGAAACGCTGTCTCGTCTTATTGATATGCATAGTATCAAACTCGGACTGGTATTCTGCAATACAAAACGGCGCGTGGATGAGGTAGTAGGGCATTTGCAAGCTCGCGGTTATTCAGCCGAAGGTCTTCATGGGGATTTACGGCAAGCACAACGCGATACAGTGATGGGTAAATTCCGTAAAGGAACTATTGAGATACTGGTGGCAACTGATGTTGCTGCTCGCGGGATTGACGTGGATGATGTGGAGGCAGTATTCAATTACGATGTTCCTCAAGATGAAGAATCATACGTTCACCGTATAGGACGAACCGGGCGTGCAGGACGAAAAGGTCGCGCATTTACTTTTGTAGCAGGCAAGGACTTCTACAAATTGCAGGATATTCAACGCTATGCTAAAATTAAAATTAAGCGTGGAGTAATTCCATCGTTCGCTGATATTGAGCAAAGTCGTGCTGCTACCGTCATGAGTGCAATTGCCGCAGTAGTGGAAGAAGGTGGTTTGGAACCTTACATGAAGCATATTGAGCGGCTTATAAACTCTGCTGAGGTATCACCTATAGAAATTGCCGCTGCATTTTTGAAAATTGAAATAAGCCCTGATCGTGAAGAAGAAACAATTGAATCAGCTGCTCCTTCAAGAAAGTTTACTGAGTCGGACATGACGAAATTGGTAATTAATGTAGGCAGCCGCCAAAACGTGCGACCAAAAGATATTTTAGGGGCAATTGCAGGCGAAACAGGCGTTGCCGGAAAGCTGGTCGGAGACATTGATGTTCAAGCAAATTTGACGTTTGTAGATGTAGCATCGTCAAAGGTCAAACAAGTCATTGATGGCATGAGAAGGGCGAATATCAGGGGAAATCGTTTGAAAATAGAAGTGTACAAATCGCGCTAAGAAAATATTTTTGCATGGTACTCAAATTGGCGTAAGATTTCGCATGAGATTTGATTATATTTGCCTTTGCGGTTATGCAATATCACGCCGCAAAACCATTTACTCAATAATGTGAGGAGATATGCTATGACTATTTTCCATTTTGGGCGGCATACAGTTCCGTTTGCCGATATACATGATATTCATTTGGAGTACAACTACCACGATAACGAGATCTTCGTTGATTTGGAAGTAAACGGAGGGGTCCAGATGAGCTTAAATTTACCTGATTCGATAGTATTTATGGAACAATTTATCGGCAAAATAAAGTTGGAGAAAGCAATCTAAATTTGGATTGATTTTCTAGAACAGACAAACGAATACATAAACTAAAGGGCTTGAACTTCATTGTTCAAGCCCTTTGTTGCTTTAGAAAACAATGTTTGGTTTGGCTGAAAACAGTTGATGATTTCAGTAGTTCATTATCGTAATACTGATGTTTCTGATATGAATAAAAAGTTTCGGATAGCAAAACTGACTAAATAGCTTATTTTGGTGTAAAAAATTGCAGTTTGATAACTTTGTGTTACTATTTATATTTTAAGGTAATTACAAGGAAAATACGGTGAAATTTATGTGCTTGTTCAGCTAAAAAACAGTATAATATAGACCTGACTTTTAAGCAACATTCTCCATTTCCTAGTGCATTTTTTTCCGTAAATTGTGTTTGTGAGTTACTTCCTACGTTTTAAAAGTCAATTGTAAAGTAAATTAATGAGGTATTTATTGAGATAAAAACATAATAACCGGCATTTCAAACAGTAAGTATAAAAAGCGAAGAACACCATAGATTTGTCTTGTAAGGAGCTTTCGCCTGTCCTTGCAGAACGCAAATCTATCCAAGACACTACATAGCAAAACTTTTTTACTCAAACGTTTATTCACTTTATATAAGGAAAAACTGTATGACTACTATTTTCTCCTACATCAAATCGCAGAGCCGAAGCCAACAATTTGATGTGAATGCACTCTTGAATACCCTTAGTATTTCCGATACACACTTACGTGAATTGTCTCGAAAACATTTTGGTTTATCTCCGAGTGAACTTATCGAAGCAGTGCGTTTGGAAAACGTACTTGATACAATAGAAAACCGTGAACATTTTGTAAATATGAGCGAGAATTGCGGATTTGGATGCATCAAAACATTCAATCGTGCTTTTCAAAAAAGAGTGGGAATCACTGCTGCACAAGCGCGAAAATTACTACTCCAAAGTAATGATAAAGAAACATTGAAACATCAATGGAGAAATAAAATATGGTCTAAAGGAGGGAAAGGGATTCCTACACTATAAAAAGAAGGGATATATGTGAGTTCTGATTTTGACTTCTGATTTTGACCTCTGATTTTGGGACTTGACAGATGTTGATTATTAGCGTAGTTTTGCAGTGAAATTTATTTTTCACTTGTTTTCACTTTACCTCAATTCAAAATTAGCACCATTGCTTTCCCGCTAGTGCATACTTTTTGAACTGTGGTAAGTGGCGGGAAAGAACCGGCGAAAAGTATTGTTCATAGTATGAGATATTTAAACTATCTTTGTATGTGTCTTTACAATACTACAAATTTTAATAGATTTGATTTAATTTTGCATGTTAATTTGTTTGATTGTTTTTGTGTCTTTTTTGGCTCTCTTTCCATAAAAAACACTTGAATTTATTAAACCGATGAAAGAGTAGCATGGTAACATTAAAATCAACCAAATAAACTATTTTTAAACTCAAAATAAATACTTATGAAATATTCAATAAAAAGGATGATTTTGATAATCGCATTGTTTGTAGGATTTGCTAATATTCCAGCTTCTGCATACAATTTACCTGCTGGAACATATCATTTATGGTTTTCGGGAACCGTATCAAACCCGGCATGGCCATGTGCCTTAGTTCCTGCAAATAATTGTTTGTTGATTGTCTTTAGTACTCAAGGTGTTAATGATGATGGCTATGTAGGACCAGTTGTTTCAACAGTTGAAATAATTGACCCTGATTGGACGTATGAAGCAACTACATCAGAAGGCAGTAAACTTTATCACAACTAGTACCAATAAGTATAGGGTGTATGAAACATACACCCTATTTAAATTTTAACTTTTAATTTGTATTATAATATGAAATATATTATTTCAATGTTGTTGCTGTTAATACTAACTTGTTACGTACCTTCTATAGGTGCTAGTAATAATTCTTTACTTATCAACTTGTATAAAAAGGTATACAAAACCTCACCGAATTCAGGATTTATTATCTTAATCTTCAATGAAGATAATTGTGCCACGTGTTTTATGGAATACAAATCGTTTTGGACTAAATTTGCAAAAATGGAAAGTGCTCCTCCGGTTTTTGGTCTTTATGTGTCACAACGACCCTATACTCTTAAAGAAATTCAAAAAGAATATAATATCGATATTCCTGTACTATCGTTAGACCCTGACTCTATATCGATATTACTTCCAGACACAGAACTACCTAAAGTTCTAGGTATAACAAATGAAGGTCAAGTCAAATTTAGTCATAAGATGGGGAGGGAGGACGAATTTTTTAATAACCAAACTGGATTCATGAAGATGCAACAGATGGCTTTAACCCTTTCCGCACAAAAAAAACTACAGCTTCAAGATTCAATAAAAATTGATGAAAAAGATAATATTATATTAGGTAATTTTCGTGTTGAAGTGTACAATAAAAGTGGTTATTCAATAGTTGATCAGAAAAGAAAAAGATTAAATCTCTATGACAGTACTGGTAAACAGGTTGAATTATTTGATTTTGAGAAAGACAGTACATTTATTGGTATAAATATATTACAATATACATATAGTAAAAAACTCAAAGATACAATCTTTTGTATGGGTGCAAAGCCCCTTCGAATTAAAAAAGGAGCCACACCAGAAAAAGATGAATATTATTTTCTTCCTAATCTTTACGTTATTCACGACAATAAATTTATTTGCGATACATTTATTCCTAATGCTTCTATTCTACCGCCTTTTATTGTTTTGCGAAATTCTATTATAGCTAAAGTAATGAAGTGGAATGCAATGCAAAATATGGATTCACTTCGAATAATGCCAACTTTAGTACAATTTTCAAGAAATGGATATCCTGTAAGATTTTTTGGTAAAGTAGATACTGTTCATCATAATCCTAATCAACAATTTGAATTCTTTAATAATGACATAATTCCCGAGTCTGATTCAACTATTGCAATTCTTGACTATACATCTGGTAATTTGAATGTATTCTCAGATGAAGGCAAACTTGTTAAGAATTTTCAATATATACCAATGTCAAGTTCTAAAAATGAAAAAAAGTTTGAATTTACTCAAATTTGTAGAGACCAAATTTTACAAAAATATTACATTCTTCTTACTGAGAAAGAATCAAAAAAACAATTCATTACTTGTTTAGATAAAAATGGTTATCCAGAATGGGAACTTATTGAAGTATCAAAAACAGTTGTCAATATAATCAAAGGTTCTGGTGGTAATACAGTTTATCTAAGTAGTAAAAAGAAAAATGGAATCTATATTGAGAAATACATTGTAAATTAATATATAATTAGTTTTAGGTTCAAGATAGCTTAAAAGCAATTCAATCTTCGAAAGTTGTATTGAACCTAAATAATTTATCCCATCACCCCACAACCTGCAACTTAGCATATTCCAACATCAAATGCTTTTTCCCCACAGTAGGGAAAAACACCAGTGCCTGCGCCTTAGTGCCCTCGCCTGTCAGTGCCTGAACAGTCCCTACACCAAACTGCGCATGCTTTACTTTGATCCCCACGCGAAGTTTGGGCTGCTTCGACGGTACTTGTGAAAAGAAATCCTCTTTGGGTATATCATCAAAAAATGGCTGACGGACTACTTTTACTTCCACCTGTGGTTTAGGTGGGGCAGGTCGCTGAAAACTCATTGTTCCCACTTTCACTTCCAATAGTTCTTGACGAATTTCACCAACAAAACGTGACGGCTGCGCAAATACCAATTCACCGAAACGGAAGCGACGCTCGGCATGGCTCAGATATAGTTTTTGGCGGGCACGGGTAATTCCAACATAAAATAATCTGCGTTCCTCTTCTGTTTCTTCGGCATTATTTTCTGCACGTCCCATCGGAAACAGTCCCTGCTCCATTCCGGCAATAAACACTACAGGAAATTCAAGCCCTTTGGCTGCGTGCATTGTCATCAGTGCCACTCTGTTTTTCGATGTATCGGCTTCGTCTGTATCCGATACGAGGGCTATTTGCTGCAAAAATGCTTCAAGCGATGGATTTTCTTCACGGGCGGTCATTTCGGCAATATTGGACAGCAAACGTTGTACATTATTCCAGCGGTCTAATGATTCTTCCGTATTTTCTTCTTTCAACATGCGCAGCAAACCCGTTGCTTCCATAAAGCTAACGGCTAGTTCTGTAGGAGGTATATCATTTTTTAGGTCAATAAACCGCTGAACCATCTGCGTGAAGGTCTGGGCAGCGACAGCAGCACGTTTTTGGATAGTCGTTATCTCATTCGCAATTGCAAATGCTTCAAAAACGGATATATTACGTTCGTCGGCAAAAGTCCGTATATGCTGAATGGAAGTTGCGCCGATACCGCGGGGCGGCTCATTAATCACGCGGAGCAAACTCTCGCTATCATTAGGATTAACAAGTAACCGGAGATAGGCAACTGTATCTTTGACCTCTTTACGCTTGTAGAAAGATACTCCCCCGACGATTGTATAAGGAATCGCTGCACGACGTAGAGCATCTTCGAGGGCTTGAGATTGTGCATTAGTTCTGTAAAGCAATGCAAAATCCTTCGGAGCAAGAAAATTCTCGTTCATTTCTGACCGTAGTGCCTTGAGAATCATATCAGCTTCTTCGCGATCATCGCGGGCTGGTAGAACACTGATTTTTGGTCCTTGCGGATTATCTGTCCATAGCTTTTTTGCAAGTTGTTTTCTATTGTTGCCAATCACATCGTCGGCGGCAGCGAGAATGGTTTTGGTGGAGCGGTAGTTTTGCTCTAGTCGTACAACAGCAGCGTCCGGGTAGTCATTCTGGAAATCCAGAATATTACGAATATCGGCACCTCGCCATTTGTATATACTTTGTGCATCATCACCTACTACGCAGAGATTCCCGTGCTTTCCGGCGGCTAGCATTTTAATTGAAATATACTGTGCGCGATTGGTGTCTTGGTATTCGTCCACATGAATATACTTGAAACGGTCTTGGTATTTCTTGAGAATATCGGGAAAATTATTGAACAGATTAATGATATTAATGAGCAAATCATCAAAGTCCATAGCATTGTTCAGTCGAAGACGCTTCTCATATTCTTGGTATATTTGCCCGGTTTGCTTTTCGAGAATATTACCTGCTTCGGCGGCATAACGTTGCCAACCGATCATCTGGTTCTTTGCAGATGAAATTCGTGAGCGAACACCTTGCGGAGGAACTTGCTGCTGGGAAATACCGAGCGTATTCATAACAGCACGGACAATGCTCAATGAGTCATCCGAATCATAAATTGAAAACGAAGAGGTATAGCCGAGATGCTCCGCTTCATTGCGGAGGATACGTGCAAAAATCGAATGAAACGTCCCTGCCCATACTTTAGAACTTGTAGTATCGCCGACCATTGTTGCAATCCGTTCTTTCATTTCATGAGCAGCTTTATTGGTAAAGGTTAGCGCAAGAATATTATACGGGGGGATACCTTTATCAAGTAAATATGCTATTCGAAAGGTAACAACACGGGTTTTACCGCTTCCGGCACCGGCTATTATTAGGAGCGGACCCTCGGTGGTCGCTGCTGCTTTTTGCTGTTCGGGATTAAGGTCTTTAAGGAAATCGGGAAGCTCGCCTGCTGCTTGTTTTACAAGTTGTAATTTCATAGTTCGGGTGTTTGCTGGAAGTTTTTAGATACAATTTACTGAAATTCTGCGGCATTTAGGGCTAAGACCGTCAGTTTGTCGAAAGTAATGGGGGTATATCAGCAGTTGTCGAAAGTATCCTTAAAAAATCGTACCTTTGTGACAATAAAACGTAAAAACAGAATCATTTGAGCTATTTATGAAGGTTATGAAATTTGGCGGTGCGGTGCTCAGAAGCCGCAAGGGGTTCATGCAAATGGTGGATATACTTCGCTCACAGAGCGGAGTCCCGCTACTTGTAATTATATCTGCACTCGCTTCATCCACACGGGATTTGGAACGTGCAGCTCGTTCAGCGGAAAACGGAGCGCAAGAACTTGCTTTTGCACTGTGCGATGAGATTATCCGCGAGCATCGGCATTTCTCGGATGAACTGCTTGCTAATAAGACAACCAAAGATGCACTTAGTTTTTTCTTGGATGAATGTGAAACACGTCTTCATCAATTGCTGCGTGGGATTGCTATCACGCGTGAACTCACTCCGCGAACATTAGATATAATTCTAAGCTACGGGGAAATGTTGGCTCTGCATATTGTACGGCATTTTTTGGAGGAATCGGGCTTCAATCTTACATTTGTGGACAGCTCAAATATAATGGTGACCAACTCAACACACGGAGCAGCAACACCCGACAGTTCATTAACTGCATTGAATGTAGAGCGCACCTTGCTTCCGGCGTTCGGGCGTAGCAATATCGTACTTACACAGGGGTTCGTAGCTAAAAGTTCTACAGGTGAAATCACTACAATGGGGAAGGAAAGCTCGAACCTGACAGCAACGTTACTTGCTGAGCTTCTTGCTGCCGAAGAAGTTATTATTTGGACGGATGTAGAGGGGATCTGTACGGCTGACCCAAAACTTATCCCAAACGCGCAACCAATTCCACAGATGAATTATAGTCAGGCACGCCGGGCGGCTGCGAGTGGACTCAAGTTGATTTATTCAACGATGATTGAACCGTCGGAAAGGGCAAATATTCCATTGGTGTTTCGTTCTGCATTTGCTCCTGACGGGAATTTTACAAGGATAGCCGCTAATACCGACTCATGGTTACCGTTGTTTGCAATTCGTGAGCTTACTACGACTGTTTCAGAAGTAAGTGTTCTAAATGGCAGTGGATGGCACGTGCTTGATGCTCTGCAACGGTTTGATATTACCCGGTGGAAGGATTTGCCGTTCGCAGTCTCAATCACACAGGAAGAAAGTATATTTACATTACCAGCCGGAACAAAAACCGAAGAATTTGTAAAGTTTCTTCATAAGGCAGTAGTAGATGTAAGGCATGAATTGTAATTGTGCATAATTATTCCAAAAATAATGATACCAAATGGAACACTTATTCAGGTCAAGGCACGGTACTACACACACAAACAATTTAAGACAAATACCTATACGTTATATTTGCAAGTAATCAAAGGCAGGTGTATACCGCCGAGCATTGATAAGTAATAAAATTATTTTTAGGTCAGGTCGGTTGTTACAACCGACCTTCCTTCTAAGCGTCTTTACGGAAAGTCAGTTGTAACAACTGACTTGACTTGTTTGTTTTTTGATATTTATAACTTGGCATTGCACGGCGGTATACCACCGATCTTCCTGCTAAGCGTCTTGACTTAACTTGTTTGTTTCTTGATATTTATAACTTGACATTGCACGACGGTAAACACCTGCCTTGACTTCGCATGATTATTCCTGCTTTGATTTGAAGTTAAAAGTATTAAGTAAAACAGACTTACCTGTCATCAGTTAGTTAATTGACCTTTTGGGACTCTTACTCTATTTTTGCTAAATTTTCATCGAATTCCTTGTTATTTTTCAGCGTAGGTCTTTAATCCTGTCATAAATTTATGTATGCCTGAATTAAATTGCTTACCTATCATCATTTTGTCCATAAGAACACCAAGGAAGCCAAATTTTACTGTATATTCCATTACTTGTTGTACTTTGGTTTGCTTGTCAATTTTTTGAAAGCTGAAAGTATATTTCAAACCTTTAATTGGAAATGAGCAGTCTGTAAGTTGAAAAGCTAACTCTTCGTTAGGTTTAAATACAGTAATCTTTTCCTCAAACCAATTTTTACCGTCTTGCATATTCACTTTTCGTTTTGCTCCAACTCCTGTTTTATTTTCAGAAATTATAGTTGCTTTTTTAACAGTCGGGTCGGTCTTGTCTAAAAGTTCCAAATCTGTCAGTATGCTCCAAATTTTGTCAATTGGTGCATTTATAATTATGTCGTTAATTAATTTTCCCATTTTTATTTCATTGAGTGCAAAGCAATTCTGTTTCCTTCTGTATCAATAAATTGTGCCATGAACCCGTTTGCACCTATTGCAGTCTTGGGCATAATAATTTTGCCGCCGGCATCTTCAACTTTTGAAAGTGGAGTACTCAAATCATCACCACCATTCAAATAAACTATTACTCCTTTTGAGGATGGTTCAAATCCTTCGCCTTGTACAATTCCACCACCAATACCGCCGTTTTGCATATCAGCAGGAAGCATTCCATACTTGTACGATGGGTGAGGCATTTCCATAATTTCTGCACTATACAATGCTTCGTAAAACTTTTTAGCTCTTGCGAAATCTGTTACCGGGATTTCGAACCAGTTAATTGAATTTGTCATTTTTTTTCCTTTGATTCGTGAACTGTATTTGTAAACTGTGTTTGTGGCTGCAAATATACAAAACTGCTTTTAATTTGCAAGCGGTTTTATTTTTGGTTTTTTGTATTTTTGTATCATGAAACAAATTTTACGAAAGTCGGATTGTCCGATTAACTTTGCATTAGAACTATTTGGGGATAGATGGACTTTCCTGATTGTTAGAGATTTAATGTTTAAAGGCAAGCATTATTATGGCGAGTTTCTACAGTCGGAAGAAAAAATCGCAACCAATATTCTTGCAGATAGATTGTCTTTGTTAGAAAGTAACGGGATTATCAACAAGTCAAGTGACCCAAGTCATAAACAGAAGATAATGTATCGTCTTACTCAAAAAGGAATTGATTTAGTCCCTGTATTGATTGAATTCATTATGTGGTCTGCAAAATATGACAAAGACTCCGCTGCCGATTTGGAATTTATCAACAGTGTCAAACGAGATAAAGTTGGTTTAATATCTGGAATTTCAAGACGCCTTGTTGATGAGTTGGGCGTCTTTTAGTTTGCCACTAAATTGAAACATCCGTAGAGGCGGTTTGCAAAGTCGCCTCTACGGACGGAAGACTGGAAGAGATTATAATAACCCACAGTATTAAGTACTGGGTCAGAATTAATTGAAAAATAAAGTTGCTGTCATTCTGAGGGATTCTTAGACCGAAGAATCTCCGCAAAGCAATACACATAAAGGTTTTAAGCGGCATACGGAGATTCTTCGTTAACGTTCAGAATGACAGGAAATATAAAATTAAAATTAATCTGCCCTACTAAGTGATAGGACTAAAATAACCGAACCATTAAATTCAGTAAATTGTTTGGTTGG
>CAZGNO010000024.1:0-50279 GCA_964527785.1 uncultured Chitinophagaceae bacterium | reverse complement strand
ACTTTATATCTTATTTATAGCCCATTTCTGTCCAAACAAATGGGGTAGGTTCAGTTAGAGTTTTTAAATCCAATCATTTCTTTTATTTTTTTTGCTTTTTCCTTCTCCCACGCTTCAACTTTTTCTTCGTAGTTAAATTGTTTCTTTAAGCTTTGTTGTATATCAACAATTTTATCTTGAATGCTATCTGATTGCTTTGCTTTCGATTTTTTCAAAAACAGAACAGAACTTTTCACACCTGCACCAGTTGAGGTAAATGCAGTCTGTGGCAATGAAACAACTGCTACAATTCTAAATTTATTTTCAATCATTGTGCGCACATATTGCAAACTACTATTAGTCAATATACCATCAGGCACTATCACTGCTAAATATCCTCCTTCATTAAGATAGTTGTAGCACTGTTCAATAAATAGAATCTCTGTATTCTGATTGTCTCGAAGAGTTTCTGGTTTTGCATTTACTGCTAACCAGTCCGCTTCTTTCTTACCTAACTTATATGTTTTAAGATATGCTTTTTCAGTTTGTCTTATAGTGCTTCCGAATGGAGGATTAGTGACGATAAAATCAAACCGATTGTACCTGAATCCCTTATTCATGGTTACTTTTTCAATTTCTTCCGGGCTAAGTAAACCATCGGCTGTAATAACATTTGTATGACCATCATCATGAATAATCATATTCATTTTTGCTGCACGTGAGATTTGTTCGTTGATTTCTATACCATAAAGGTTCTTTTCAGCGAAGTCATGCCAATATTTCTTCCATTTATCATATTGCTTTACATTTTTTTTATAATCTGGATAAAGCTTATCTGCTTGTTTTCTTACCTTATCCAAAGCATACAACAAGAAACCACCACTTCCACATGAAGTATCCAATACTAGAGAATCATTTTTAATTGGCAATACATCAACCGCAAACTTTACAATTTGCCGGGGTGTAAAGTATTGCCCGAAATTTCCTCGAAAGAAATCACCCATAAAAGTTTCAAAAGCCCTTCCCTTAGCATCCAAATCGGTTTCACCAAGATTGATACCTTCTAAATACCCCACCACAGTCCTGACTTTTTCAGGTGTCAATCGAATGTCATCTCGAAAAACTTCAGGATCCTTCTTCCTGCCTTCTTCGTACAACGCTTTTACACGCTTATATAAATTCTCATTTTCTTTCTTTCTTCGTTTGTCTGCATCGGGTTCGTCATCTTTGTCAACTGTGATAATTTGAAAGTCGTATGGATCACCTGCTCTTCTATCTTTTCTTTCATCCCATATCTTACAGAAGATAAGTTTATCCAATTCGTCAAATGCTTCTGATGGGTTTAGTTGTCCCCCAGCCCAAAGCGCATCGTGTGCCTGTTTAAAACTCCTCGTGAGTTGGTCTTGTCCAATTACAGAAAGATCAAAGAATTTTTGCTTTCCTTCTTCTCTTGGTAAAGAATTAGCATCATATACATATTTATAGTTTGCTAATTTTTTTACACCGTATTGGGGAATATCCGGCAATGTAATTCGGGTATGTTTTCTTTTATCAACTTCGAAGTACTCGTTTTTAAGTTCAGATGTTACCCAAACATATTTTACATCATTTGGCAGAGCGTAAGCATAGCTATAAGCTTGTTCAATTGCTTGGAGGAATTCTTGCTCAGAAACTTCTTGTCTTTTACATTCTACTAAAATATGTGGTTGTGTGCACTCATCATCATTGTAAACAATAATGTCAGCTGCTCTATTATCCGATCCCATCTTAACACTGACTTGCTGGCGAATTCGTTCAGGTTTATAGTGGTATTGTAAAACGAGCTTCAAGAATGCATCAGTCTGCACTTTCTCTTCCGGTTTGGAGTAACTGATTTTTTTATTTGAATGACGAAAAGCAACCTGTTTAATATCGTTACCATCTCTAACGACTGAAATCAATTTTGCTTCTTCGCCTTGTTGTATTAAACTTATGTTGTTATCTATCATTTTTGCTTTTATAATTAACTGTTTTTTGCCCAATTTTTCACTGTGTTGATTACTATCTTCCATTGATAGCAGAAATCCGATACCTTATCCCTACTATATTGCAATTCCTTTTCATTATAGCGAAACTACGGAGAAACTCTTGAAGGTACAAAGGAAAAGTTCTCTTGGTTATGAGAGAATGAATAGGATGGAGAAAATAGCTTTTCCGTCACCGTTACCGGATAATGGGTAAATTAAGGAGAAGTATATGAGTAACTATCAGTATCCAGTAAAAAATGGATTTTCCCCAAAATAAACACCAATAGTTGATTTTAAGTATCACGAAACCAGTTAATTTGTTTTTGAGACCTCCAAAAACAAATTGTAAGACGAGTTTTGCATGGCATTAACTACACTGAGTAACAAAAACAATTTTATGTCATACAAGCGAAGCATGGGTGGTTAAAATCGAAATAGTGCATATTTTTTATCTTAAAATTGAGTTGGTCAATTTTTTTTTGTCAATTTTTTAAAAATATTTACACTTAGAAAGTATGGTTGTAACTTGTTGCAATAAAAGATTATTACAATGGAAGTGCGGTGCGATTTTGGTGTGACTTTAAAAATATATTTAAAGTTTTGTTGCAAACGTTTGTAAAAGTTTGATAAAAATCAGGAAAAAATGTATAAGTTTGCTATATAATTAAAGGAACAAAAAAAGGAAAAAGTGTCATCCGCGAAGATTATCACTTTTTCCTTGCGCTCCAATTTAAAACTACTCACTTGTAACGGCAAGTAATTTTAAGGTATAATTCAATAGATTAGCATAGAACTGTGTTTCAGACAGTCTGACTGCTTCCCTACCATGCTATATGCAAAAATACAGCAATTTTTGTTCAATGCAAAACATATTTTGTTAGGTCAGTTTACTTGTGATTGGTCGTTGTTTAGTAACGTGTAATTTTAATTATACATTAGTTAAAATACGCTCTAAGAAAAACCGCTAAAAATTATAAGAAAATTATAACAAAAGTAAGACAAAAAGACGACAAAATGTCTGCCAAATGTCTGCTAAATGTCCTGCTGTAAATGTTTGAAGATTGTAGAACAAATCATGCAAAAAGCGTATAATTGATTCAATGTATAGTGTAGTAATACATTAAAGATTGTCACTGTATTTAATAGCACTAACCTTAAAAATACCTACCGTCCATGTGAAGTAGCAAATGTCCTAATAACGAAAGGATGGCTACTTTATGCCAACAACAAATCTTCCACAGCCGGAACTGATGACCTCCGACGAAGTGCGGCGTTTATTCCGCATATCAAAACCCACATTGACACGATGGCATAGAACAGGAATACTGCCATGCCTAAAATTCGGCAGAACCATTCGTTATGACCGTGCAATCGTTGAAGAAGCACTTGCCCGCACTCAGAAGGGAGTGCAGCAATAATGGAAATGGTTGTAATAGAGAAATCAGAGCTTAAAGCTATGATACAAAATGCTGTTACTGATGCACTGTCAGTACAAGCCAACAAGGAACTCCCCCCAAAACCTGAACCTTCTACGGAGTTAATGACACGGAAAGAAGTTAGCAAACTTTTTGGCGTATCCTTACCAACACTCATTGCTTGGAGCAAAGAGAATATATTGCCATGCTTGCATTTTAAGAGAAGTGTGAGATATAAAAAAGGCGATGTTGAACGATTGTTACAATCGAAAAACAAAAACGGAGGTGGAAAGTGAAACAATTTAACAACACCGACAAGCCAAACTCCGGTAATACCATAGACGTAATCTCTTTGAGCAAAATATATCACCGTAAAATTATGAAGAACGCAGTTTTTCATATCAGTGAAAAAGAACCGTCCTGCGTTTTCTTTATGGATCGCGGAACAAACTATATCTGCGACCTCAAGAAGGTTGCCCATTGTGTTTACTCAAGGGAGGGGGTACTCAACTTTACGGTTTCAGGACGGCAACACAAACTATCAGGTCGAGCAGCCGGTTGTTTATTTTCAGCAGTATTAGACTGGCATGATAGGAAGGGTAAACCATGAGTAAACAACCCAAAACAAAGATACCGCTTCATGAAATTGAGCAAGATTTGGTGAACTTGACCAAAGACGACAATTCTTTCCCAATAGAAGTTTTCCCAAATCAATTACAATCAGTTATCCGTGACTATTCACGGATAACAGGTGCTCCGGCTTGTTTCTTAGGCGGTGCTATGCTTGCAGTTGCCGGAACAGCATTCGGAAATTCATTACGGCTTTTGTATGGTAATTATAGCGCAAACGGAGTGCTATTTCTCTGTGTAGTCGCACGGCGAGGCATGGGAAAATCACATCCGATTGATTTTATTCTCAAGCCGTTGAAAAATATTGATAAAAAATTATGGAATGTGTACAAACAAGACAACATTCAATGGAAGCAAAGAATTGCACATGACCCAAAAGATAAACAAGCTGAACCTGCACATCCACCGATATTTATTACGACGGATTCCACGCCCGAAGCATTGATAGGACTCCATGAAAACAACCCTAAGAGTTTGCTTATACATCGTGACGAACTAAGCGGATTAGTGGCAAGTCTTGACCAATATTCCAAAGGCGGTGAATCTCAGAAATATCTGCAAATATGGAGCGGAAGCACGATAAGTGTAGCACGAAAAGGGAGCGGAGTTACTCGTATTGACAACCCTTATATTTCAATTTTAGGAGGAATACAACCCGAAATATTATACAGACTGGCTGAAAAAAGCCGTATCGCAGACGGATTCTTAGACCGATTTCTCTTTTGTTTTCCTAAAATTTGCCAAGCGCAACCAGAAAACATGGAAGAAGTAAACAGTAGGGCTTGGGAAGATTGTATTACGAAAATTGCCGCACTGCAACCGTATGAAGATTCAGAGACCAATGAAAAGACTCCTCATATTCTCCGTCTAAGTGCAGAGGCACGAAGAATACTTGCAGAGAACAGTGAAACACTGCGGAGTTTAATTACAAGAACAAGTAATAATCTTGATGACCCATCGAGCGGAATAGCTGCAAAACTCCGTATCTATCAATACCGTTTTGCATTAGTATTGCATACAATTGAATATGGATGCAATTCGCACGATAACCTTACTGAAGTGAGCGCAGCATCGGCAATCGGCGCAGTAAAATTGACTGAATATTTCCATAACACAGCCCTAAAAGTTCACAGCCAAATATCTGAAAAAGCGAAGAAAGCATACAATGTTCGACGGGTACATAAACTATTAGATAATGGTAAAACCGTTCGGAGGATTTCCGAGTTATTGAGTATATCCACCGGCACTGTTTCTAATTACTCTAAACTTATACCCTGAACATTTGAACAAAATGCGATAACTATATATATGTAAAATAGTTGCGGTGTTCAAGTGCATTGAACAACCTTGAACACTTTGAACATTATTCATGTACCATGTTCAAATATGTTCAAACCTTGAATTCAGTTTGTACTAAGTTGTAACTTATTGATATTACTATCTTTACTATAGTTTTATCGTTCATTTCATTGAAATATGTTCAATGTGCTTGAACACCGTAACTGTATGTTAAGTAAAAGATTGTAGCATTTTGTTCAAATGTTCACCCTTTTGTAAGGAAATTACTTTAATAGTAGAGTCCCTATTTGATATAAAATGGTTGTGTTTGAATTAATTTTCTTCAGAAATTAATACTGATGTGAAACTATCTTGGATACAGTTTTTATAACACACTTTCAAACTAAATACACTACGTTTATTCAACTGAAAATTTTTGTATAAATATGAAAAAGACAAATAACACAGAACCAGAAAATGAGCGTGTAGTTCAATTTAATGCTGAAAGGTATGTAATAACCGGACGAGAGCTTGAAGCTGTCTTAAAAAAATATGGTTTAAGTCAAGAAGAATTTGGGAAAGCAATCGGTAAATCTCGCATGACAGTTAACCGTATGATTTCTGAATCAGGGACAATTAAACTAAGATATGCTCAGATTCTAGAAAGTACTGTTGGCAGTGATATATACTCAATGATTTTAGCTCAGTACAGAGTGAAGCAGAAACGGATCTTAGAATTAAGGATAAAGAATCGAGAAATTCAAGCCGAAGCAGAAAGAATCAGAAAGGAAAAAAAGCAGGAGGCAAAATTAAGAAAGGAATCTCAGAGCATCATCTAAGAAATTGACTGTGACCAACAATCAGTTTTGTAAAAACACATTCAAAAAAAAAATCAACTCAAATTTAGGTAATAAATCATTCTTTACCTTGAAAGCAAGGGAATTGTGGTGAATAATTCTATAAGCATATATAAATCAAAGGGTAAGAATATTCCAATTAGATAGTAATTGTAACAATCTCTCAACTTTTGTATCAAAGTTGATACTTTTCGTATCAAAAAAAGCTCTTTTGAGTTCAACTATGTTAGAAAATCAGTTTAGTGAACTTCAATCCAAGCGAAAAATTCCCCAACAGTATTGCGTATCAATACTGTTAATACCAATATTTACAGTATCAGAGGGTAAATACCATTGATAACCTTAGAATTTAGTAAAAATCGAAAGCAAGTATTACATTGCCCATGTGGAAAAAGTAATGCTGACGGAAAGTTTACACCCTATAGAGGATTTGTAGACAAAGGATATTGCCATAGTTGCGGTGAAACATTTTTACCCATATCAAAATATATCAAGTCCGAACCTTTACCGATATATGGTATTAAAGAAAAGGAAATTTCCTTCATCGAACCTGAACTTGTAGAACTTTCGATGAGCAATTACGGGAGGAATGTATTCTTTCAATGGCTTGTAAAACTATTTGGCGATAAAACCGCTACCGAGTTGTGTGAACTTTATAAGATTGGAACATCAAACCATTGGGAAAAACGCGGAGCAAATATCTTTTGGTATTGTGATAGTTCTGGTCAGTACCGTTCCGGTAAAGTAATGCTGTATAGTTCCGATGGTCACAGGGTGAGACAGCCGATTGAATATTGCAATTGGGTACGTACAGTTACCAAAATAGATAAATTTAACTTTATTCAATGTTTTTTTGGTGAGCATCTTCTCAATAAGCCGGAAAATATCTCAAAGACGATTATTATTGTCGAATCTGAAAAGAGCGCAATTGTAGCAAGTGCATATTTTGCAAACTATGTATGGATTGCTAGCGGAGGCGCAAACGGATTAACTATGAGTAAAAGCTCAGTTCTCGAAGGACGAAATATTATACTCTATCCCGACTTGGGTAAGTTTGACTTATGGAGTAAGAAAGCAGAAGATTTACAGAGTATATGTGCCTCAGTCAAGGTTTCTGATTTCTTGGAAAAGAAAGCAATGGAGGAAGATAGGGCTGGCGGTTTTGATATTGCAGATTATCTTATCCGTTTTCCTTTGGAAGATTTCTTAAAGCCATCTCAACCTATTTCAAACTCCAGTGATGAATCATTCAGTGAACTTGACGAGCAAAGTATCAGAGACATATCAGACATATTTGCCAATACCAATTGGGATGATGATTCTTGGAATGTACGGATTAACCATGAATCCGAACTTTCAGAGATTGAAGAGATTGAAAGGTTATTTGCAAGTATAGAATTGCCCAATGGAATTGTTCGAATAAACCAATGGACTGTAACGAATGACATTGCATATCTAATCGAACGTGCTTTATATAATGCAAAACTGACAGATGGCAAGCCGCACGTTGGTCGAGAATGTTTGGAGAGATTAAGGAGTATAAGCGCAGCTTTGGGGATTAATGATTCATAGGTTAGTTTTAGGTAAACTTTGGGATGACATTATAAGAAATAGTGAGGTAGAATATTTCTCGGTCTTTGTTAATGTAGAAAAAATCAATCTAAATGGAGGAGTTTCGTTACCCTTTACCGTCCCCAGTTAAAAAATACTATTGTAAGTATATTATATATAATTAGATTGCAAATTACTTCAATTCCCTCCCCGACCACAAAGCCCCGTTATCGGGGCTTTTTTCGTTTTGCGGTCACGTCCAAAATTAGGTTGCCATATCCAAAAATTGTCTTATGCTCACTGATTAATATAATCACTCTTCTTCACCGGCATTCTTCATCTTCATCAATAACGTGTAAGCACCTTTAATTACAAAAGTTTTGTTCTTCATATCGGTGCTGTCTGCAAAGATAATTTGAGTGTAACCGTTTTCGTTGTTTTGGGTGGTTACTTCTATCATTTCATATTTATTATTTGAGGTTTCGATATAAACGAACTGTTTGCCTTCAAAGCGAACCAAGCCGTCATTTGGAATTACCAAAGCTGTGTTCGTTGAAACTTCCACTTCGGCATTCATGTACATTCCGGGAATTAAATTTTTATCGTATTGTTCGAAATGGCACTGCACCTGAATTGTGCGTTCGGGTGTAACATCTTTACCAATCAGAATAACTTCGCAGATATATTTCTTATCGGGATTAGTATTGTTGTAAGCGAATATTTTTTGCCCGATTGAAATTTTATATAAATCTTTCTCAAAAACAGTAAGCGTCAGATGAATATCCGACGGGTTTACCAGTTCAAACAGCACATCGGTAGGGGTAACATATTTGCCGATGTTCATTTTCACTTGCGATACAAAACCGTCAATTGGGGAAGCAATGTTAATGCTTTTTGAAATGGTGTTTTCATCTAATTTATCAGGATTTATACCAATTAGTTTTAATTTTTCCGATAAGGATTTTATGAGAATTTTTTGGGAGAGATATTCTGTTTGGGCGTTTTGAAAAACTTTGTCGCTGCCCGCTTTGCTTTTGTTTAACTCTTTCTGACGGAGATATTCACTTTCAATTGAACTGAAATGAGCCTTGGCTGTAAGGAAGTCTTGCTGCAATTGAATATATTGCTGGTCTTCCATTGTTGCAATTATTTCGCCCTTGCTGATATGCATTCCTGCCAGAAGTTTTGTTGACCGGAGATAGCCGCCCATCGGGACACTCACTGATACCATGTTCTGCGGCGGAACTTCAATCTTACCGTTCACTTTCAGCAGTGAAGAAATATTCCGCAGTTCAATTTTTCCGGTTTTTATATCAGAATTTTTGAACTGCGCATCAGTGAGTTCGATTGTTGTTTCCGATGTTGCTTCTTCGGGTGTATTTTCTACTTTTTTATTGCTGTTGCAAGCTGTAATCATTATAAACAGCGTTGAGAGAATTACGATATATGTATTCATGATTTGATTCTATTTGGTAGTTAAGTAATTGAGTTGAATTATGCTAAGATTTAATTCCTTGACTGCATCGGTATAATTGCTTTGGATTGAAATTGCATTGTTGATGAGCATTGTCCATTCCAGATAATTAATGTCTCCACTTGTAAATTGATGGTTCGCAGTATTTGTAATAGTGTCGGCATTACGCAGGGCGGTTTTTTCAAAATATCGAACAGTTTGAAGTTGTGTTTGATATTGCTTTAATGCGGCTTGATACTCGGTTCTGAGAGTTTGCTTGCCTATTTCATAATTATTTTCGGCAATCAGTTCAAGCAGTTCTGACGAATTAATTTTTGCCTGCTGAGAAAAAAAGTAAAGTGGTACACCTATCCCGATCTGAACTGAACCGAATCGAGCTGATTGCGGGTATAAAACATTATCGGCACCCATTCCTTGAATACTTTGATTGCTATATGCTATTGATAAATTAGGGAGTAATTTAGATTTTTCCAATTCAGTAGAAGCCAGCGATATTTGTTTTTGTTGCCACAATTCTTGCAGCCGAAGATGCTGACTTAGCATTGTCGTGTCGGTCAGAGCGGTGAAAGTCAAATTGGGAGACTCTTCTGACGGCACGAAAGAAGTAGGTGAGTTTAGCATCAACTGGAATTGTAATTGTACTATTTCGAGGTCGGCTTTAAGTTGTTGCAATTGAACTGCAATCTGTCCACGTTGTGTTTCTGCTGTGATTTTTTCCAAAATATTACTTTCGCCCAACTCCAAACGCTGTTTTGACCTCTCTAAAAATGAGTTGTATATGCTGTCGGTTCGGAGTAATAGTGAATGCTTCCGCTTCAAGTATACCAATACGTAGAAAACCTCGCTGACCTTTTTTTTAAGCTCGGCTTCCTTTAGTGCAATGGCTAGCTCACCGCTCCGATGATTTTCATTTTGCAGTGATTTTTGCTTGGCATAGACCATCGGAAAGTTGATGCTTTGAGAAATCGAAAACTTGGTGTCTTTATAGAAAGAATTGATTTGTCCGTATTCAGCAGTAAGCATTGTTTGCGGAATTTCAATTGCTGCCGACTTTAACAGCTTTTGATATTCTGCATTTTGCCTGGCATTCTTTGCAGTCAAATTATTTTTCAAGGCAGTGTCAATCGCACGTTGTAATGTAATTGTTTGCTGTGCCTTTGTACTTTGAAAAAACAGTAAAAAGACTGCTATTATTACTGCTGTAACAGTGGTTAGCCCCTTACGTTTTATTGAAAAGCCGCTTTCAAAAAGAATGTAAAGAACCGGCAAAACGAAGAGGGTCAAGAGCGTTGCTATCAGCAAACCACCTATTACAACAGTTGCTAGAGGTCGCTGCACTTCCGAGCCGGAACCGTTACTTAATGCCATCGGCAGAAACCCCAATGAAGCAACAAATGCCGTCATAAGCACAGGGCGCAGTCGAATCTTTGTACCTTGTAATACTATTTGCTTGACATCGGTTTCTCCGGCAGATTTTATTCTGTTAAATTCACCTACAAGGACAATTCCATTGAGTACCGCTACACCAAACAAAGCAATGAAACCTACTCCTGCACTTATACTGAAAGGCATTCCCCGTATTGCTAAAAATAGAATACCGCCGATAGCAGATAAAGGAATCGCTGAATAGATAAGTAATCCCTGCTTGATTGAACCAAAAGCAAAGTACAGAAGAAAGAAAATTACAAGAAGAGCAAGGGGGACAACAAGCAGTAAGCGTTTTTTTGCTGCTACCAAATTTTCAAACGTACCACCATAGGTAATGTAATAACCGCTCGGTAGTTTCAGTTGTTTTTCAACAAGTTGTTGCAGTTCGTTTACAATGGTTTGTACGTCTCTGCTGCGAACATTGAAGCCGACAATGATTCTGCGCTTTGCATCATCTCGTTGAATTTGATTGATACTTTCCTGTATCGAAACATCTGCGACTTGATACAATGGGATTTGTGTTCCTTGCGAGGTAGGGATTAGTAGATTTTTAACATCTTCGAAAGTTTGCCGCTGCTCTCCGGCTAGGCGTACAACCAAATCGAAACGCCTTTCATCTTCGAATACCATTCCACTGCTTTGTCCGGCAAATGCAGTGTTTACCACGCTGTTAATGTCAGAAATATTCAAACCGTATTGGGCGATAAGATTTCGTTTGTAGTTGATAATTACTTGTGGCAATCCGGTAATACTTTCTACATACACATCCTTTGCACCGTCAATACGACCAGAAACAGCACCTAAAAGTGAGGCATATTTGGTAAGGGTGTCTAAGTTCTCACCATAAATTTTACAAACTACATCTTGCTTTGCACCTGTCATCAGTTCGTTGAAGCGCATTGCAACAGGATATTGAAAACTGTAGGTAACACCCGGAACATCTTGCAATGCCCCGCTCATTTTTTCCGCAAGCTCATTAAATGTAACGGCTGAAGTCCATTCACTCTTATCTTTCAAAATAATCATAAGGTCGGCAGCTTCCATTGGCATAGGGTCGGTCGGTATTTCTCCGCTTCCTATTTTACCAACAACCTTCAGTACTTCAGGGAATTTTCGCTGTATGATATGTGCTGCTTTCAAACACGCATCCACTGTTGTATTGATGTTACTTCCTGTGAGAACCCTTGTTTCTACAGCGAAGTCACCTTCTTCTAATGCGGGAATGAATTCTCCACCGAGTGTAGAGAGTATAAAGAGTGAAACAGCGAACAAAGTCACTGTAAAACCGATTACAATCTTGGGAATGGATAGAGCAACCGTTAGATATTTCTGATGAATCCCTTCCAATATTGCCATCATTTTATCAGAAATATTCTTATTGTGAGTGCCTGTTTTGCTGAGGAACAGCGCACTCATCATAGGTACATACGTAAGTGACAGTATAAACGCACCCAACAGTGCAAAGGCAACGGTTTGCGCCATCGGTTTAAACATTTTTCCTTCAATCCCTTCCAAGGTGAAAATGGGCAGATACACCGCCAGAATTATCAATTCACCAAATACTGCTGCATTCCTCATGCGCGTGGAAGTATTATAAACAATCTCGTCCATTTGCAGTTGAGAAATCTTCTTTTGGTTTGAAATGTGTAATTGGAACATACATGCTTCTACAATAATTACCGCTCCGTCCACAATCAACCCGAAATCCAAAGCACCCAAACTCATCAGGTTTCCGCTAACACCAAACAGATTCATCATAATGACTGCAAATAGCATTGCCAGTGGAATGACAGAGGCGACTATGAAACCCGCTCTCAGATTACCGAGAAATAGAACCAATATCAATATCACTATTAATGCACCTTCAAGCAGGTTTTTTGAAACAGTGCCGACTGCACTGTTTACCATCTTTGTTCGGTCAAGGAACGGCTCAATCTCAACACCTTCGGGCAATGTCTTTTCAATTTGAAGGATGCGCTCCTTTACATTTTCAATTACTTGGTTGCTGTTGCCTCCCTTTAACATCATTACAACTGCACCGGCAGCTTCACCTTCATCATTATATGTCATTGCCCCATAGCGAACTGCACTTCCTATCCGTACTTCGGCAACATCATTTAATAAAAGGGGAGTGCCGTTCGAAGTGTTTTTTACAACAATGCTTTTAATATCATCAATAGTTCCAATCAAACCTTCACTGCGGATATACAGCACGGTAGATTTCTTCTCTATGTATGCTCCGCCCGTATTTTCGTTGTTTTTCTCTAGAGCGGTGAATACATCGTTGATGGTGATATTGAATGACTTTAGCTTGTTTGCATCAACTGCGATTTCATATTGCTTTAATTTCCCGCCAAAACTGCTCACATCGGCTACGCCTTTCACACCAATCAATTGCCTGCGAACTATCCAATCTTGAATAGTACGCAGTTCAGTTGCATCGTATTTGGTTTCATAGCCATGTTTGGCACGGATTACATATTGATAAATTTCACCTAAGCCCGTTGTAACAGGAGCCAGTTCCGGCGAACTTAAACCCTTAGGGATTTGCTCCTGAGCCAGTTTCAAACGCTCGGTTACCTGTTGTCTTGCCCAATAGATATCCACATTATCCTCAAAGACGATGGTTATCAACGAGAGTCCGAACCGTGAAAAACTGCGGATTTCTTTGAGTCCCGGGATGTTGCTGCTTGCTTGTTCAATAGGGAATGTTATAAGACGCTCAACGTCCGGCGCGCCAAGAGAAGGGGCGGAGGAGATTATCTGTACCTGATTGTCAGTGATGTCCGGTACGGCATCAATCGGCAGTTTTGTAATTTGGTAACTGCCATAACCAATGAGAGCTACAATAAAAAGCCCAATAATGAGCTTGTTCTTGATAGAGAACGCTATTATCTTGTTAAGCATGGTGTTTTTTTGTTAATGAAATGAAACAAAGTTTGCAGTATATTGTTACTACAAACGGGCTTATGTATCCGCTATGAGCGAACACTTACAGGGTTATTATTTCATTAACCGAGCTTAGGCGGTTGCCAAATGGAGGAGTGAAATTCAGACTGGAAAGATGCAGAAGGGAAAAAGAACTTTGGGGTAGTGCTATAGATAGTACATTTAATTTCAGCAGTATAGATTCCAAAATTTGCAGTTTGACCGCAGCACAAACAGCTACAGAAAGGGGAGCAGGTCTCTATGTCGTTTTCATGACCACTGTGAGCGGAAGTCGAATATTCAGTTCTGTTGCCGTTTAACTCTTTGCAGTCCTTCACATCACCACACGGCATACACGAAAGCAGCAGAATATAAACGCTCAAGAATACGGCAACAAATCTCATAGCAATATCATGAATATAAAATTGTTTCTTAGAATCAAGTACTAATTTAATAAAATTCGACGAAATGAAGTCGGTATTATTTAATATCATTTCTTGTCACTCATGAAACAAATACAAAAAAGATTCGTGAAACTTCATTATACTGCTACAAGTATTAAAAGTAAGTGTTAAAAGTGTTTGGCTATATGTTTATTAGTTCGTATATTTGTGAACTACTAAACAATAAAACTATTGAAACTATGGACCCTATGGACCAAAAAAAGATTTTTGAACTTCATGCTGATGTTTGTAAGGTGCTAGGACACCCGCTACGAATAGAGGTTATTGACTTGTTACAACAAAAAGAGCTGTGTTTCACAGACATATTGGTAGTCACAGGAGGGTCAAAGTCAAATCTATCACAACACCTTTCTGTAATGACCCAAAAAGGTATCTTGAACATGAGGAAAGAAGGGCAATGTAATTATTATTCACTTTCATCCGTAAAAGTTGCCGATGCTTGTCGCCTGATGCGTGAAGTGCTAATTGAAAATATGGCAAAACACAAAGAGTTACTTGAAAAAATGTAATTAAAAACGATATGAACAGAACTATACTTGTGCTTGGCGGAGGAACCGGCGGTATAATCACTGCCAAAAAACTAAGCAAAGAAATTGGAAGGAATGCAAAAATCATTTTGTTTGAAAAAGAAGAAAAAAATGTTTTTGCACCTTCTCTTCTATGGTTGATGGTGGGAAAAAGAAAGCCACACCAAATATATAGAGAAACTCGAAAAGTTGAGGAAGCTGGAATTGAGGTAGTACTCGGTGAAATTGAAAAAGTAAATCCTGAAGGCATCTCCGTTGCTGTAAATGGCAAAGAGTATAAAGGTGATTACATGGTGGTTTCACTTGGTGTCGAACAAGTTTATGAGCATAATCTTAACAACTATGGCTACGATTTTTACACACTTGACGGTGCTGTAAAATTTAATGAGAAACTCCGAAATTTCAAAGGCGGGAAAATTGCAATTTTAGTCCCATCGCTTCCATTCAAATGTCCGGCAGCCCCGTATGAAGCGGCAATGCTTGTAGCAGATACAATAGCAAAAAAGGGATTGAGCCATATAACAGAAATATCTTTATATACTCCTGAACAGGGACCTATGGGTGTAGCAGGAAAAGAACTGTCAAATGCAGTAAGGCAACTGGTTGAAATGAAAGGTGTGAAATTTTTTCCTGAACATCAGCTTGTTTCGGCAACAGAAAAAAACCTTACGTTCAATAATGGGAGAGCAGCCGGATATGACTTACTCGCATTTACTCCGAAACATCAATGTCCGACTATTATTAGTAAAACTAATTTAATTGGCAAATCGGGATGGATAGAAGTTGATCGCAACACTATGGAGACCCAATTTCCAAATGTTTATGCCATCGGAGATATTACTTTTATTATGCTGGAAATGGGGAAACCATTACCGAAAGCGGGTGTATTTGCCCATTTACAGGCAGAAACTGTAGCTCATAATATTATCCAAAAAATTACAGGCAAAACTCCCGATAAAGTTTTTAACGGGAACGGTCAATGTTTCGTTGAATTAGGCGGCGGAAAAGCCGGCTATGCGGGTGGAAATTTTTATAACTCACCGTTACCGGATATTAAAATGAAAAAGCCGGGTTTCCTTTGGCATTGGGCAAAAGTTTGGTTTGAAAAATACTGGTTCTATAAAAATTTCTAACTAAATAAAACTAATGAAGGTAAAAATTATCCTTACTCCGATTATTATTGTTTTAGGCATTGTGATTGGAACTATATTCACAAAGCAAGAACAATACTATCACCCTGAATTCAAGGAAAGCAGTTCCTCCGTTGATTTTGGAATTAGCTCTGCTTATGCATATCCGCCGGCGGTAGGTATTTTATCAAACTCGAAAAATTGCTTGAGTTGCCATGTCAATAATGGTTTGTGGAAGGATGATGATAATACCATAATTGATATTCTTGATAGTGACAGCAAAAAATCGCTCAAACAGACTGATGGAAAATTTTTAATTGAGGTAAAGAAAGGTGGGCAGAAAACAATAATAACAGTCTTGGGCAGTAAAAAAAGTAAGTCAATACCGATACCGCACAGAAATGCTTGGTTGTATATAGATACATCAACTATCGGCACAAACTCGATTTCAAAATTTGCTCCTAATTGGGAGGTTAACTTACAAATGGCTTGTCGTTTGGTGGGAGATAAGCTCGAAGGGTATGAAGATACAGACATTACAAGTTTACCGATGACACTGCGACCCCTTGAAAATGCAAAAGATTCTGAAATCAACTTGCAAGTAATGTTTACTGAAGGAGAATCAGTAAAAGGAAACACTAAAGCAGGGATAAAAAGTAACTATTTCGAAAGGGCAGTAAAAATGAAAATTATCCAGTAATCATTAACAAATAATAAAATTATGAAAATATTAATCATAATCAATGACGCTCCGTACGGAACTGAAAAAGCATATAATGCACTGCGTTTGGCTAACCAACTTGGAAAAGACCACGAAACAGTAAAAGTAAGAATTTTTCTGATGGCAGATGCTGCCGGCTGTGCAGTTGCAAATCAGTCAACCCCAAACGGTTATTACAACATTGAAAGAATGCTGAAACTTGCCTTAACAAAAGGAGCAGAAGTAAAAATCTGCGGTAGTTGTGCTGATGCAAGAGGGCTTAAAAACGTTCAATTAATTGAAGGGACAGAAATAAGCACAATGGCAGAACTTACTAACTGGGTAGTGGATAGCGATAAAGTGCTAGTATTCTAAAAAAACTGTACTTTTTTGAGGGTATTTTTCTACTTTTAACTGTTATATTTAACAATTAATCCAAGTGAAATCAGAAAAATCCAATTCCAGAATTTAATTACTCAAGAAACTATTTGCTGGTAACAGATAAAATTTATAATTTAGTGCAGTTAGTCTTCCAAACTGCTGCAACATCATGAAAAAGATACTATCCATAGTGCTTTTATTTCTATTTCTGATTACAAATTCAGGAATGGCAGTAAGTGTGCATTGGTGCTGCGGCGAACTTGCCTCCGTTCGTATCATTTCATCCTCAGAACACCCGTGTGATTGCGGTGATGAGGAAATGGATTCTGATTGTTGCAAAGACAAAACAACCACCCTTGATGCAAATAAAGAAAATGATGTGGCAAAAACCACACATTTTGAGCTCAAGATTAGCACTCTAAATCCGGTAATTGCTCAGGAAAATTATGTTGATATAGTTCCGTCGGCAAACCTCCAATATATTGCCTCGAACTTCTACCATCCTCCGCCCTTCAAACACAGGGTACCGATCTATCTTCTCGATAGAGTTTTTCGTATTTAATACCGAAACCTTATAAGCTGTCATCTCCTGACGGCTATTGTTGTTTGAGCCGTCGGCTCAAACAACTTTTTGCGTTTATCTACGTTTTAACAAGTATAGTTACCATTACTAAAACTATTTGATTCCCAAAATATTTATTTAAACATATGAAAAATTTAATTCTCTTCTCGGTCGCTTTGATGTTCGCTTGTACGATTTCCAAAGCACAAACAACAGCTATGCAATTCACTGGTTCAGACTGCAACGGTAACCCTGTTGATTTGTTTGCAGATTTAGATGCCGGAAAAACAGTAGTCCTGTTTTATTATATGCCAAATTGCGGTTCATGCCCACCGCCGGCAAAAAAAATTCAGACAATGGCAAACAAAATAAACGCACAATATCCGGGAATGGTAAAGGGATATGCTTTCCCGTTTCAAAACACAACTGCGTGTACCTATTCTTCAACATGGGTTTCTTCAAATAGTCTGTCGGAAATTTACACTCCAATGGAAAAAGGTGCTGCTCAAGTTGCATATTATGGTGGTTTCGGTATGCCCACAGTAGTATTAGTAGGTGGAAAAGACCACAAGATTTTATTTTCAACAATGAGCTTTTCTACAAGTGATACTTCAATTATGCGTGAAAAAATCTTAGAAGTTTTAGGCACAACCGGTGTTAATGAATTGCCAAGTTCGGTTTCTTCTTTTAGTGTTTTCCCTAATCCTGCAAATGATAATGCTACTATTACAATAGATATGAAAGAATCAACCGACGTCCGGATAGATGTAACTGATGTGACAGGAAAGCAAGTGGCATCCATTATGAATGAAAAACCAACAGGTATTGTGTCCAAACAGTTCAATACTACTTCTCTACCTAGCGGTAATTATTTGGTTCGTTTGCAGATAAACGGGAAAAGCTTTACGCAAAAACTCAATATTGTTCATTAATTATGAATGTAGTCAAGCATATAGTAATATCAGTAGCCGCTATAATTGTGACTACTGTCGTTTCTTTTGGGCAAAGGTATTCACTCACTCCAAACGATACTGTTCGAATAATAGGTACAATGGAAGACTTGGAAACACTTTCCATTCAGCAAGTCAATATATCAATTGATACGATTACATTGAAATGGGAAAAAATAAGCGAAAGTGTTCCTGCAAAATGGGAAGCAAATGTTTGTGATAATTCCTTTTGCAATACTTCATTAGTTGACAGCGGAACGATGAAACCGATTATTCCGAACGAATACGGATTACTGCTTTTGCATATTACACCTCATGTGGAGTTTGGTACAGCCATAGTTAGATATGTAGTCTGGGACAGTGCAAACCCTTCCGTAAAAGATACACTTACATACATTCTTACTGTAGTCGAAACATTAGGAATAAGTAAGGGAGAAAACAGGTATAGTTTTAGCATTTTTCCAAATCCTGCAAACGATAATATTATTATAACCTTTGATAATCAAGCAATCTCGTCGTTCTCTATTACTGATATTACAGGAACTGTAATTCAAACAGGAATTTCAGAAGCAAAAATGAAATCTGTTTCTGTGGGAAACATCTCGAATGGTATTTATTTCATTTCAATTTTTGATCAAAAGAAATGTACAGGTTCAAAAAGATTTATAATTCAACATTAATCCGTTAAGCTAAATGAAAAAAAATATTCTCGTTCTATTCGGATTCTTGTTTTGTAATATCGTAGTTGCACAAAATCCACTTGCAATTCCCGTTGCAATCACAGCGACTACATTCAATCTTAATATTCAGAATGGGACTACTCAGTTTTATCCGGGAATTAATACCCCTACCTATGGCATCAATGGTGCATTGCTTGCCCCTACACTCATTGTGAATAAATGGGATTGGGTAACACTGAATGTTACAAATAGTCTTGCTGGATTCGGTAATTCAACAACTATCCACTGGCATGGTTTGCATTTACCGGCTATGGATGATGGCGGACCACATCAAATAATTGCTCAGGGCACTACTTGGAGTCCGCGTTTTCAGATTTTGAACAATGCGGGAACATTTTGGTATCACCCTCATGGTGATGGCAAAACAGACCTGCACGTTTCTAAAGGACTGGCGGGAATGATAATTGTAAAAGACAGTACTGAGGCAGGGCTGAACCTGCCACGAACGTATGGGGTAGATGATTTTCCGGTGATAGTACAGTCGAAAGCATTTGATATACTACAGCAAATTGCGGTATCTACCGAAGAAGATTCAGTAATTTTAGTGAATGGAACTATGTCTCCATATCTCAATGCGCCTGCTCAGATTATTCGTTTGCGCTTGCTCAACGGTTCATCAATGAGGACATACAACTTTGGTTTTACTGCAAATAAGTCATTTAAAATGATAGCAAGTGATGCAGGACTTCTAGACAATCCCGTTACACTAACTCGAATACGGCTAAGCCCGGGTGAACGTGCCGAAATACTTATAGATTTAACAGGCATGAGCGGACAGACTATTCATCTTAATAGTTTTAGTTCAGAATTGCCGAATGGGATTTATGGAGCAAAAACGGTTAGAAGTATGATGGGCGGAACTATTCCGGATTATAATTTGAATCCAATAAACGGCAAAGATTTTGGCGTACTTCAAATAAATGTAGTAGCATCAAATAGTAATCCTGTTACTTCATTCCCAACCACGCTAACTACTAACAGCCCGTGGAAAAATTATTCGGTCTCTAGAAATTTCGTTCTACAACCCGACACAATGATGAGTGCATTAGGGCAGGTGGTTGGACCGTTCAATATTAACGGTGATCATTTTGATATGGATAAAATTAACGTTACAACCTATCTTAATACTTCTGAAAAGTGGAAAATTACGAATAATACAGGAATTGCACACCCATTCCATAAACATGATATGCACTTCTATCTCCTTACTATCAATGGAGGTGCAGTTCCCGAGCATGAACAAGGTAAGAAAGACGTTGTGCTGGTTATGCCAATGCAGTACGTTGAGTTCGTGTCCAAGTTTGAAGATTTTGCAAGCAGCACAGTCCCATATATGTATCACTGCCATTTATTACATCATGAAGATGATGGAATGATGGGGAGCTATAGGGTACTCGATACATCCTCTACAAGTGTTTCTGAATTGCATGAGGGTAACTTTGCTGTATATCCAAATCCTGCTACAAACACTATGGACATTCAATTCAAGAATGAAATTCCTTCTGCTGAAATAAAAGTTCTGAATGTGATGGGTGAAACTGTTCTCAATCAAACTATAAGCAGGGTAACAAATACAAAACTCAATATTACAAATCTGGATAGTGGAGTTTTCTTTGTGCAGGTAATATCCGGTAGTAACTTCATTGTACAAAAATTTATAAAGCAATGAAAACAATAACAACATTTTTGTTTATAGCAAGTATCAGCTTGTTTTACAGTGACGCACAAACAATTACATGGTCGCAAGACGTTGCATGTATTGTATACTCACACTGTACACGATGCCATAATAACTCAAGCAGTATTGCAGCTATTCCTCTTACGAGCTATTATGAAGCATGGTCTCAGCGAAATGCCATTAAATATTATGTAGAGAATAGACTGATGCCCCCTCATCAGCCAGCCACTGAAACTACACAATACGCTAACGAAAAAAATTTAACACAAGAGGAAATTGATTTAATCATTGCTTGGGTAGATCAAGGAACAGTTCAAGGTGATTCAACACTTTCACCACCTGCTCCTGTTATAGAGCCATTGAAAAGTCAGATTCAGTCACCCGATTTTTCACAGCGAATTCCTGCCTATACCGTACCCGATATAGTTAATTTCCAGTACCACTGTTTTGTTTTGCCTACTACGTATCCTATAGAAAAGAAAATTTCTGAAATTGAAATTTTGCCAACTAATTTATCCGCAGTTTACAGTGCCTTTCTGTATTCGGATACCTCTTCAGTACCTATTGATTTAGATGCGGCTTATCCTGGTAACGGGTATGAAAATTATGCAGGTATTGGAAGCCCTACAGCAAAACTTTTATATGGATGGGTAAACGGTAACCCGTTATATCGCTCACCGCCTAATATGGCAATTCGCCTTGAAGCCAACGCACATTTGGTACTCAGGATTCTATTTGCAGAAGATGCTCTTACTAAAACGGATTCTACAGAGGTTAACATCAAATTTGATACGTCAACTGATACAAGAGCAATTGATATTGGTACGTTATTAAACTACACTGTAAATCTTCAGAATCCCCCTTTTATTATTCCGGCTGACAGCATCAAAACTTTTTATGAGCAATACACTGTTACAAATGATATTACTCTCTTGGGTGTTTCACATTTGGCGCACAAATTTTGTATCAATATGAACTGCTATGCCGTTACACCCACTAATGATACCATTAGTTTACTACATATTGAAGACCATGAAGATTTATGGTCTCAGGGATTTTATTACTTTTATAAACCCATAAAAATTCCGAAGGGTACAGTTTTGTATGCCGAAGCAGAGTATGATAATACTTCTGTAAACCCAAATAACCCATTCTCTCCTCCCCATTCGATAGTTGCGGGGATAACTGATACCTCAGAACAAATGTCAGTTACCTTCTCATACGTATCGTATCAGAATAATGATGAAAATATAATTACTGACACAGTACACCACCAAATACATTATTTGAACTGCAGCCCAACACATACCGTAAGCGGTGTCCAAGATATTCCAATAACAAGTACTGTTGATTGGACTATTTTTCCAAACCCTGTAAATAATAATGCAACAATTCTGTTTAAAAATGAAGTTTCCTCAGCAGAAGTGAAAATAATGAATGTATTAGGCGAAACGGTTTTATATCAAAGAGTAAGCAATACATCAACCGTAATGCTTGATATTACAAAACTAAATAGTGGGGTTTTCTTTGTACAGGTAATATCCGGTAGTAACTTCACTGTACAAAAATTTATCAAGGAATGAATATTGTTCCTTACATATCATTTTTGATTTTTTTAAAAAAGACTTCTTAATTTTTATAAGTGAAGAGGTTGCCGACTGTTACTTTATCATTGTATCTTATTTGGAAAGGTAAATTTATGAAACGAATTCTGCCCTTGCTGATACTCGCACTTGTTACAGCAAGTTTTAAACCTTATGATGAAGCAAAAAAGACTCTTATTCCTGCAGCAAATGTCAAGAATCTCAAAGGTGAAATTATCAACACCTCCTCATTTGATAATGGGGGGAAGCCCATTCTCATAAACTTTTGGGCTACATGGTGCAAGCCGTGTATTCAAGAACTTACGGCATGGAATAATGTTTATGATGATTGGAAGAAAGAAACGGGTGTAAAAATCATAGCAATCTCTATTGATGATGCCCGAAACGCCTCGAAAGTTGCACCATTTGTGAATGGAAAACGTTGGGACTTTGACGTATATATTGATGAGAACGGAGAATTCAAACGTGCTATGAATGTTAATTTATGTCCACATTCATTCTTGATTGACAAAGATGGGAAAATAGTTTGGATGCATAGTTCTTATGCTTCCGGTGATGAAGACAAACTTTTTGAAGTACTTAAAAAAGTAGCAGCAGGCGATGCGATTACCCCTAAATGATCTCTTCAAAACTATAGAGCATTTTTATACAATGCCTAACTGTATCTCGAAAAGTGAAATCATAATGGCGGTATTCGATTGCGGTAATTTCTTAAGTACGGGGACATATTTATTTTAATTTAATATGCCCTGTCATTCTGAACGCCAGTGAAGAATCTCCGTATGCTGTTCAGCCCTGTATATGTAGTGCTTTGCGGAGATTCTTCGGTCTAAGAATCCCTCAGAATGACATCTCTTACATTGCCCGTCATTCTGAGTGCAACGAAGAATCTCCGTAAGCACATCCGTCCAGCAGATTTTCACGTTCTTACGGAGATTCTTCAGTCGAAGACTCCTTCAGAATGACAGAAGGCAACTGTCTTATTTTTTATGTCATTGCATTATTTTGTAGGCGACTCGGCGACTATTAGGAACTCAGAATGACAGCAATTTGATTTTTTCAATTAATTTTGTCCTAGTACTTATTACATACCTCTAACGAATAGCTTGTTAGTTAAAAAAATATAAATCAATGAAAAAATTACTGTTATTTAGCTTTCTTACTATTGAAGTGTTAGCTTGTAATTTGTTTGGGCAGCAATGGCAACCAATCAATACAGATTCAGTTGTAGAAAACTTAACGTCACTCTATTTTACATCCCCTAAAACAGGATATATGATCGGTTGTGATCCAACCCAATCGTCATGGTCGTCAAATATGGTGTATAAGACAGTTGATAGCGGCAATACATGGAGCTATATTGGTTCATCGGAACTGTGTATGCCGTTGGTGTATTTTTACAATACCGAAACGGGGTATTTCATAACCAGAGGCAGTGCCAATGATGCTGATGCAATGAAAAAGACCACCGATGGCGGCAGCACTTGGGTAAACCTTAATGTTAAATTTTCAAACAATGATAGAAAGGGGATATTTTTCGTTGATGAAAACACTGGATATTATGGTGGAGGAGATGGCTTCTATATTTATAGAACCAAGGATGGAGGAAATTCATGGACAAAACACTATACAGGCGATAATAGCTCTATTATTGATGCAGTATGGTTCAAAGACAAGGATACCGGTTTCATAGCAGGTTGGTATGGACCAAAAATTGCAAAAACAACCGATGGTGGTGAAACTTGGGTTGATGTCAGTACAATGTATTCGGTGTATTCTATGCAGTTTCCAACAGCAAGTGTAGGATATGCAACAGCTTCAAATTTATCAAATAAACCTGTTATAATTAAAACAAGTGACGGGGGTAACAGTTGGAATACCGTATATACGCTTACAACCGCTATTACCAACCGTCCACAGTATTTTTCTTCCGTTTATTGTATTGATGCCAATACTTGTTTTGCAGTCGGTGACAGCGGTACAATTTTGAAAACAATTGATGCCGGTAATACATGGATAAAGCAAGAAACAGGAACATCCCAAAGATTAAATTCTGTGTTTTGCATTGATAACACTTGCTTTGCAGCCGGCGATAGTTTAACGTTGCTGAAAACTAATCAGGGAATAGGCACCGGATTTTCAACCGCGATAGAAACCCGAACAGGGATAACAGCTTATCCGAATCCTGTTTCAAATATCCTTTCAATAAAATTTTCACATGAGATTCATAGCGGTGTTGTAAAAATGGTAAATGTTTTAAGCGAAACGGTCTTATATCGAAATATAAATGATATGTTCGGTACTGAGCTTGATGTTCGTAACTTTAGTCCGGGAATTTACTTTTTGCAAGTAATATCCGACGATAATTTTTTTGTCAGTAAATTTATAAAAGAATAAAATTAAATGCCCTTTAATTTAACTGGGCAACCTATCACGTTATTATATAAGAGGAATCACATGAAAACAATGATAACCATTCTGGTAATCGGTTTGGTGTCGCTCGGAGTGTCGTCAATGAGAGACTTGCCTCATGAGTCGCTCAGTTTCGGTGCACCTGTTTCGAGTACCGGCGCACCGAACGAGCAAACCTGTGCTACCACAGGATGCCATGATACTTATCCGGCAAATATCGGGCACGGCTCGATGAGTATCTCTGTTGATGGAGCCGAGAACGGATTTGAGGCAGGGAAAACATACAACGTTACAGTTTATGTATCAGATAAAGATTCGCGACGTTTTGGATTTCAACTTGTCGCATTGCACGATACAGATAAATCGAATGCAGGAATAATCACAATTGCCGACCCCGCCCGAACACAAGTATTATCCAACGACCTGAAACTGCAAGACCGTCAGTATGCAACCTATACCTATGCTGGAACTGAAAAAGTAACCGATGGGGTTGGTTCATGGACGGTGAAATGGACTGCTCCGGCTACCGGAAAAAACATAACACTCTATGCTGCGACAGTTATAGCCAATGACGATGACACCGACTTTGGAGATTATGTGTTGACAGGCACTCTTCCTCTTTCTCCGAAATCTCCGAGCGGTGTTGCAGAGCAGGATGCACAGCCATCATGGTTTTCCATGCCGATTGTAACGGGTAATAGTTTGATGTGCAGCTACACTTTGAACAAACCGGATGAGATTTCACTTGAAATCTGCGATTTGTCTGGCAAATCATTATCGCTGGGAAGACGTAATTTCGGTGCCGGTAATTCTGCAGCCGAATATCAGCTTAATGGGTTCGCTGCTGGAGCGTATTTAGTAAGGGCTTCCTCGTCAACCGGGGTTTTTTCACACACTGTAATTATTCGATAGGAGTATAGTACCATGAAACAAAAAATACTAATGATGACATTCAGCTTGGCAATGGTCATGCTCATAACAGCAGGAAAAAGCGACGATGAAACGATATTGAAATCATCAGGAGGTCATATTGCCAGTACTGGAGCACCCGGTGAAAGAACCTGTGCACAGGCAGGATGCCACAGCGATGCAGTAATAGTTCAAGATGACAAAGAAATTTCAACGCTAGTACTCGGTATTGGGGATCAAACCTATATCCCTGCTAAGCAGTATGGAGTAACAATTCGTGCTGTGAAAGCAGGCGTTGGTCGGTTCGGGTTTGAGGTAGTGGCACTCGATACAAATAATCGTTCAGTAGGAATGTTTACAGTACCGCAAGGCAGTAACAAAGTTCAGATACTAAATGGTTCTGTAAACAACGAAAACCGAAATTATGTTACACATACTTCTGCCGGTAATAAACCGATAATACCCGGCGAGATAGAATGGCGTTTTAATTGGACTGCACCGAAAGGTTATCAGGGAAAAATTAAGTTTTACTATTGCGTGAATGCTACTAATATGGATAACACAAATGCAGGTGACTACTTGTATCTAACTTCTTCTTCTTCTTATAATGCAACTACTACAGATGTAGAAGAAAATATATCGCCTCTTGCTGATATACGTGTATATCCGACGGTCGCATCCGATTATTTGACGCTCGAAAATAAATCGGGATTTGGGAATAACACAAGCTATGAGGTAGTTTCAATTGGCGGGATAGCTCTTCAAAAAAATCACATTGAGAGTAACGGGAATGTTGCCATTATTTCACTGGCGTCACTTGCGAGCGGTATGTATTCTTTGGTGATAACTACTGATGGTAGGAGAATTGTGAAGCAGTTTGTGGTGGTGCGGTAGTTTGTTAACGTAGGAATTGCTTCAAGAGCTACGTACACAATGCTTTCAAAATAATTTGGACATAACGGCTAACCGTGTAATGTGTTAATTATTGAAAAGTCCAATGGAGTGAATCTGTTGGGCTTTTTAAATTTCAATCTATACCTCGTAATAAATAATTTTGCAATACGTCATAAAAGATGTAATTTTAGCTATGAAAAAGAAATGGGATGTAATATATTATGAGAGTGAAAGTGGCGAGTGCCCTGTAAAAGAGTTTATCGGGGAAAAGACTGTAAATAATCAGCAAAAGATTGCTTCGATTATATCGTATTTACAGGAACAAGGTGTAAATTTGCCAAGACCATATGCTGATTACCTGCGAGATGGGATATATGAATTACGTGTTAAACTTTCAGGTGATGAAACGCGAACACTTTATTTTTTCTGTTTTGAAAATTACATTATCTTAACTCATACTTTCTCTAAAAAAAGTGACAAAGTTCCGGTTTCTGAAATTAAAAAAGCACTCAAATACAAAGAGGATTTTTTAAGCAGATATAGTAATACAACAATAAAGGATTTATTATGAAAGAGCAGAAGCTGCAAACCTTCAATAATCATCTGAAAGAGCTAATGCAGAATCAGGAGTTCGCTGCCGGATATGAAGAAGAGCATCGGCGGATAGGGCTTGCAATTGCTATTGCTCAATGGAGGGATAAGCAAGGACTTACACAAACAGAACTTGCCAAGCTAAGTGGAATTACCCAACAGCAACTTTCGAAATTAGAGTGTGGTGAGAATTGCAATCTCAGTACATTTTTGAGTGTGTGCAATGCACTCAATATAGAAGTAAAATTACAGCACATTGCTATGTAAAGTCAAATACTCTTTTAAAACTAAATCTTCTGAAATTCATACGTAGGCGTACCCCGTTCACCATGCTCATCGTAGAAATCCAGAAAGTGGAGCTTCCAGTAGAATCCTTTGCGGTCGCGAATAATATAGGTGAGTTTAGTGCGAATAGCGTATGAGCCGGCATTCAGATTATATACTTTCCAGTCGTAACCGATTGCATCGGCACCACTCGAAAATGTGTATGTATTTATTTTGTCAGAGGTGATTTCGGCAAAAGGAATGGTATCAATGGCAACTGCCATACCTGCAACAGTATTGATTAAAGCACCGGTAACCGAATACGGGGTATATCCGGGTTCATAAAAAACATGGGTGTACTTTGTAAAAACTATATCCCAGCTGTTATCATCAGGTTGAACGGTAGCCGGAACCCCATCCGCATCAAAAGAAAACAACGTCTTAACAGTACGGTTATCCTTTGGGGCAGTAACCGTTTGCTCATTCGAACCGTCTAATTTTGAGTATCGAAATGTATAGGATGTTTCATCTGCGGACAGAACCTGAAATTTTATCCTTCCGTATGCTTTTCCGGCGGCATTGTATCCTCTGTCAATGACATAGACATTTTTCTTCGACAGTATAGTTCCATTTGAAATATCACACCAATTTCCGATTGCTGTTGAGTCCTTGTTCCCGTCAGGTGTATCATTGATAAATTCCGATGAAGTCACATCCGGCGTAATGGAAAAATCGGTTTCTGCAGTCTCAGTTACGCCCATACTCTTCGCACCGTTTAGCCAGATATGCCAGCCGTCGGGTGCAGACTCTAATTCCAAATCCCAAGAGTCCCATTTGCGGATAAGAACGGCGCTGTCAGAGTTGAAATCAATAAATACTTGATTAGCATACGAACTTCCCATTGATGCTTTACCGGTTTTTATGCTGCCGCGAGGGTAGGGGGCAATAGGATTTTCTTCGGGTAGGCATCCCGTTAGCATTGCAAGCAAACCCATGAGCAGCACTATTCTTTTCATTTCCAATCCATTGATAGAGTTACAAAAAAAGTTCGTCCGTAGCTGTAGGGCGTGCTGCTGCTTGCCGAAGAATGCGCTCCACTCGATGAAGTGCCACCGAAAACTGCAAGATTCTGTACATTGGCAAGATTTTTTACACCGGCAGAAAGAATAAACAAATTATCATAAAATGACTTGGTCATTGTTAAATCAAGTGAATGAAAACTTTGGATATACCCTTCCAAAAGCTCGCCTGCAGCATTTTGTTGAAATTGAGGTAACCATCCTGTGAATTTATACCATGCTGAGGTTTTAATTTCGAGTTCGGGAATGGTGTATTCACAGTTAAGCTGCATTTCGGGACTGTAAGAATAACGGGGCGCAGCCGAAATACTCTCCACTTGATTATAGCGTCCGGTATAGGCAGCTCCGAGTGTTGCAATAAGACGATTGGTATAGAGGGAAACAGAAGAACGGGCGCCGAGTGTTTGAAACTTATCAATATTAAAGTACGAATATTCTGTTGCGCTAGCTGCCGAAAGGGAAATTAAATTCCGTATATCATTGAAAAAAGTACTTGCCTCAAGTTTCATTGCGATGCTTTCGCCAAAACTCAATTTCCAATCCAGTGATGCCTGTGCATTATGGGAGTATTCCGCTTGAAGATTCGTATTCCCTTGAATATTATGAGTGCCGTCCACGAAGTAGAGGAACAGTTCTTTGAGCGAAGGCGCTCGAAAGCCGCGTGAATATGATGCACGAAAGGAAAGATTTTCTTGCGCGTTGTATTTGATATTCAGGGATGGAATTATAGGAGCATTGTAACGGGTATTGTATGCAAAGCGAAGCCCTGGTTGCAATACCAAATTATCGGTTATGGAGTATTGAACTATTCCAAAAACTGCATAGTCATTTATTGCCTGATTACCGCCGTCAATACGGCGACCGCTTCCTCGTTCAAAGGCAAAATCGTAGCCCAATTGAAGGTTGCAATCGTTGATGATGTTTGAACGAGCAGCAGTGCCGCGCACAAACCACGAATTAAATGTGGAAGTATCTTGGTCAGCCGGGCTTGTCGGTGTATTTTCCAGAGTAACGAGGTTACGAAATACAGTGTTCTTTTGACGGGTAAAATTATTGAAAGCGATATTTCCTGTTGAAGTCCATCCATCGCCCAAAATAGTACCGTCGAAGAATAAAGTATTATTTGAACGGATAGTTCTGTAGGTATCATCAAAAGCTGTTTCGCGGTACGGTGCGCGCGGTTCACCGCGATTTGTGATAAGTTCGTTGAAATACGAACCGGAATACCGGAGTGTGATCTCGCCAAACATCCGCCCGAAACTCCAATCGGTAAAATACTGTTCACGCGGTTTCCACTGTTTGAAACGGGAAGTGTCTGGGTTGGTGAACCCGCCGAAAAAATTTCTTCCGCCGGATAGCGAGCAGCGAATATCTTCTATTGAAAATCCAAGGCGTCCATCTGCATTATATTGACCTGCTGATTCGCTGTAGAGATGGAGCGATGCCTCAACATTTTTGCTGTTCATAGGTTTACGGGTGATAAAATTTACAGCTCCGGCGAGTGCATCCGTCCCGTAGATTGTGGCAAGAGGTCCCTCGACTATTTCCAAACGCTCTATGTTAGACAGCGAAATTTGAGAAAGGTCGATATTGCCGTCTTGTCTTCCGATGACGGGTACACCGTCCACCAAAATTTTTACGTTCTGTCCTGAAAGTCCTTGCAAACTCATGAACGACCCCAAGATATTGTCCTGAGAAAGCCGTATGTTAAGTTCACCCGAAAGTATATCGCGTGCTGTGTTTGCTGCTTGCGAATTGATACGTTCCCTGTCGATGACACGTACTTTATGGATTGACTTATCGGTGCTTTCGGGGGTTAATTGTCCGGTAATGACTATTTGTTCTGTCTGTAGTTTTTTAACGCGAAGTACAATTACTTTTGATTCACCGGCTTGCAGAGTATCCGCGTATGATTTGTAACCGATGGAGGATAATTGAATAATTGTACGGACTGAGAATGGATTTAGCGCATTTCCTTTCTTATCGGTAACGGTGCGGATCGCCTTTGTAGCGCAGGATTCATCAGCACAGACGAAACGAACGGAAACGCCGTGAAGTGCAGTTCCGAGTGAATCTTTGACGGTTACAACGCTCTTTTGTGCGACTGCACTTCCCAGCGAAAGTATAAAGAGTGCGAAAAGTTGTAGTGTTGTATTGAGAGGAAATCGTTTGTTCATAATGAAGTAAAATTCCTAATATAACGCAACTGAATGTTGAGGGCGGGGAATATGAATGCCGTCGATAAGCTCAGGAGAAATATCATAGCATTCCGATATAGAATCAGAAGTCAGAACTTTATCCGTCTCACCGGACTGATAAATCACACCATTTTTCATCATAATCACTTGGTCGGCATACCGTGCGGTTAAATGCAAATCATGAAGAACGATAATGACTGTTGCACCATCCGAAGCTGCTTCCCGTGCCAAGCGAAGTACTGTATGCTGAAATGCAAGATCCAATGAAGAAACTGGTTCGTCAAGCAAAATTACGGGGGATATATCCGGACGGCAACAGGCATATTGCGCCCAAACACGTGCGAGGTGTACACGCTGGCGTTCACCGCCGGAAAGTGATAAGTACATTCTATCCAGCAAATGTGAAACTCCTGTTGCCGAAGCCGCATCACCGATTATCTCCGCGCATCCAAATATTTTCCTGGTGTACCGTGAAGAGACAAGTCCCATTTCGATAACTTCACGAGCAGTAAAAGCAAAATTCAGGGTGGAATGTTGCGGTAATACACAGCGACACGAAGCGCGTTCGGCAAGTGATATGCCGTCCAACGATTTTTTATGGAGAAAAACTGCTCCGGTGGTAGGTTTTATTTCACCCGAAAGGATTTTAAGGAGTGTTGATTTGCCTACCCCGTTCTGTCCGATTATTGCAATTACCTGCCCTGCATAAGCGGTCATGGAAACTCCGCGCAGAATCTCCTTGCCTCGAATCGTATAGCGAATATTACTTGCTTCAATCATAATTCTCCACGCAAATGATTACGGGTAAGTATCCATAGAAAAAACGGTGCGCCGATAGCTGCAGTGACAATTCCCAGCGGCAACTCGGCTGGAGTTGCAATCGTTCGGGCAGCAGTATCTGCCAAACAAAGCAAGCCACCACCAAGAATGGCAGCTCCCGGAACAACTATTCGGTTGTCCGGTCCACCGGATAACCGGACAAGATGGGGAACAACCAAGCCGATAAAAGCGATAACCCCGCACAATGCTACAGAACTACCCACAGCAAGTGCCGATAAAACCATAACAGTCCGTTTTAGTGTTTGAACATTCATTCCGAGATGTTCCGCTTCTCGCTCACCCAAGAGTAAAAGATTAAGTTTTTTAGACAGTACCATGAATATCCCAACGCACGGCAAAACGATAATAGTCATCACGGACACCGATTCCCATTGTGCACCGCCAAGGCTGCCTAGCGACCAAAAGGTAATATTGCGTAATTGAACATCAGTTGCGATAAATGTCATAAGCCCTATAAAAGCCCACGAAAGCGCATTGACTGCTATACCTGAGAGCAACATAGTGGACGCCTGGGTGCGTCCACCGGTCGTTGAGATTTTATAGACAAATATTGAGGTCAGGAGAGCCGAGATAAATGCCGTACCCGGAAGTATTAGCGTTAAAAAAGTTCCACTCCAAACTCCCACTCCGAGAACAATCATTCCGACAGCTCCTGCTGCAGCACCCGACGAAATACCGATAAGCCCCGGGTCGGCAAGCGGATTGCGAAATAATGCCTGAATCGCTGCACCCGAAGATGCAATGCCTGCTCCTGTAAGCAATGCCAATATTACACGCGGAAGGCGAAGCGTAAGTAAGACGGCTTCCTGTTCTTCAGAAAAGGCAACGGGTAGTGAAATGCCTGCGGTCTTGAATAAAATAGCAAGTACTTGTAGCGGACTGATTGAAATTGCACCGATACCGATGGCAAAAATTGCTGCAGTGACCGCAATTATTATAAGTATTGTAATCAGAATTGAACCGCGAACACGTTGATTTTCCTTGTCGTTCTGTAATTGGTTTGAGACTGCTTTTTTCACTTTGTTATTGAATTTCCGGATGCAATGTGGTAATAAGTTCTTTGACTGCCTTTCCGCAACGCGGTGAAAAGCCGAGTAAAAGCAAGTCGTCAATTTCTACTATTCGCCGGGATTTTCCCGCAGGTGTGAGTGCTACACCCGGAATTTTCAATACACCGTCAATTCCTCCAAGTGATTTCATTCCTCCTGTTGTCATCAAAATAATATCAGGTCTGCTTGCAACCACCGACTCTGAAGTCAATGGTTTCACGCCGTCAAATTGAGTAATGGCATTTTTAGCTTTAGCGAGCGGGAGAATGCCGTCAGCCGGGGTTTTTTTGCCGGAAGTAAGCATGAGTGACTGCCCACGAGCATAAATAAACAGCACGGAAGGAGTAGTCTTTACCTTCGATTTCAGTTGTTCCGCTTCTGCCAAATCCTTATCCATTTCTGCAAGAAGTTCTTCGCCGCGTTGCATCTTCCCGACTGCTTTGGCAATCAAACGAATTTTTGCTTTAGCATTAGCAACAGAATACTGAGCATCCACAACCAAGACAGGAATACCGGCTTTTTTTATTTGTCCGAATACTGCTGCCGGTCCTGCTTCGGTTGTCGTAATAATAAGATTCGGTTGGAGTGCAAGAATTGCCTCGGCATTCAAATTGCGCCAATATCCTACGTTTGGTTTGCTCTTTGTCTGTTCGGGGTAGGTACTCGATACATCCACCCCGATAATCGCATCGCTCATTCCAAGCGCAAACAAAATCTCTGTGATTGCACCGCCAAGCGCAATAATTTTGGGCTTAGCGGGAATTGTTACCGTAACTCCGTCGTGTGATTTGACCGTCTGCTGAGCCGCACTTGGCATATATCCGAGGATAAGTGCACTAATGACAGCTATTTGCATTGCACTTTTACGCATATGCTTCCTCTTCCGAATGGCTTACTTGCTCTACAATAGCGCGCCATTCATTCAATTCAGGAATACCTGGCTTGCGTTTGCCGAAAAACTGAACAATCATTTCACCATTCTTATCAAAAACTTCAAGCGAGGTTACTATACCTTCGGTTGTCGGTTTCTTTACTATCCATGAGCTTGTGATAGCCGTTTGACGCAGATGAAGATTGAACTTTTCATCCAAAACATTGAACCACCGACCTGTTTCCATGAGTTTTGTAACAGCTCCTGTATGGATTTGAATTGCACCGCGATTAGCCACAAATACCATAATCGGTGTTTGAGATTCGGAGGCGGCTGTCAGAATTTGTTGAGCTGCGCTATTTGGAACAGAATAAGCCCACTCGTTACCCGCCAGACGTAATGCCTGCAAGCGACCGGTATTAAACCGTTTGAGCATCGGGAAAAAATCGTGTGTATCTTCAAGCGCACTCCAAGCGGCACGGAATTTTTCAACATCAATGCTGTCATCAGGATTATCTGCTTTGCGTTCAGGAACTGCGGTAACATCTGTTTCGCCCTTATTTTGATTGTCGCTGATAAAATCAAGCACAAGAGTCGCATATGCTTCGAAATTACTTTGACCGGTCAAGTAAACTTTATGAACCGCAGAACCGTGTGCATCGAATATTTGCAAACTTTTACGGTCGCCGTGTGCAGATGATTCTGTTACAGCATAGATATAGTTCCATGTGCGAGGAAAGAGTCGAAGGTCTATATCTTCCCCCAAAACAAGGGCAGTAATATCTCCGGTACGGATATCCTCGTAGATTCCTTTGCGCTCGTGAACGCAATCGTCATTGCGGGTAAGTGCCATTACATAGCCAAGTTCTTTAACACGAGGCAGAATCGCGTTCCATTCAGGACGCAGACGAATGACTGATTCGCCGCACACAGTAGATAAGAGTTCTGCTTCTGATACACCAAGTTGTGCTGCAGCATCGCGGATACGGAGTGTTTTATTTGCACTTGTCAGTGCATTCCACTCTCTGTGTAATTCTTGAGGGGTGGTTTTCATTGTTTTATAATAATTGTGTAAAAAAGAGAGATTCTAATTAACTTTTTTTTGTACTGACATGGAACTTTTGCCAGATAACTAATTTACATCTAATGGTTTTCGATTTTTTTTTTTCGTTTTCTTAATTTACAATGTAAGGATATCAATAAAAACAATTGTTTATGTTGTGTGTGGATTGAGGTCAGTTCGGTTGTTGCATTGCTTTTCTTCTATTGAAACGCGAGTGCAGAGACTGCTTTGACCAATGAAATGTAAGCTATAATAGCAATGCACGGCGATAAACAATTGACCTATTCTGCATAAATGTAATAGTATTATACTTTTATCGAAACTGTTCCCGATAGTGTTCGTCCATCCGATGACCATATCCCCGGACCCGGGTAAAACTGCGGTCGTTTTGTAAAGTAATGTTCATCCAATATATTATTAGCATTTATTCTCAGTGTGACGATATTCGACAATTTGACAGCAAGATTAATATCCAATAATTGATATGAGGGAACTAGCCCAGATGCCCCTGTAGCAGAAGGCGCGATACTGTTCATTGCATCAGCAAAACTTTCAGAAGTATAACTATACAAAGCCGACAAACTGAGTAATGAATAATTGTATGTAAACCCTTCGCGAGTAATCCATTTCGGTACACTCTCCACAGTGTTACCGTTAATATTGATATTTTCATTACCTGATCTTATCGTTGCATTCTGATATGTTGCATCCATATAGGACGTAGAAGAAAAGACAGATAAACTTGATTCATAGTCAATGAAAAAGTCGCCTTGAAGGAACACTTCAACTCCTGCAGTTCGTGAATTACCGATATTCGTCCTGAAAATAATCTGGTTGCCTGATGTGTCAGTTTGTGCAAGGGTTCCCAAACGATTATTGTATTGAAGCAAAAAACCTGTTACATCCCATTTCAAAAACTCCCATTTGCCTCTGAATCCGATTTCTGCGTTATAGCCGTCAGCGTCTTTCAAATTCTTATCTGCAACTTCGTAGATGGATGCCGGGATAATATCTTTGAAAATCACAGGACGGTATGCTTGTGACCATCCGGTATAAATATTCATTCCATCAGCTATATCATACTGGGCACTTACTCCAAATAAAGGAAAATTGTGCTTGATTGTATTTGGCAGTGTAGAATCAGGATAGTAGGTAATATCTCCTATCATATCGGTTTTACCCGTTTCCATTCTCATTCCGGTATTGATAGAGAATGTTGGTGTAAACACCCATCTGTTTTCTGCAAATAGAGCGATGTTACCGGTAGTATAGTGGAGATCTCGTCCCCAGCCGGATGTTACGAGTGTCAGATCAAAATCAATCCCTGTTGTCCCCTTACCTATTTGGCGGCGATGCAAGTCGTTGTTCATATATTGAATTCCGGCAGAAAGCGTATTTTTCAGATCAAATAGGGAATATGAATGTAATACCCGAAGTTCGGTCGTAAAGCTGTTGAAATTGTCAATATCCACCTGGCGGTTGTTGTATTGCAAGGTAGCCGTGACAATCGAGTCGGCAATTGTGGCAGGTTTATCAAACATAACACTGTTTCTTGCTCCAAGCACAGCCGATGCAGTCAATTGCATACGTGTTTCGGGTGAAATTTTCCAATCCATTGAAAACGAAGGTATATGAATGTCAGGATTGTAATAGTTTCTAGACCTTGTTGCCATCTGTGGGTCTGCGTGAAACATACTGTCCGTAAGGGGACCCGGAAGATGAGTGATATAATTGGAGTGTGTCCATTCCAATTTCAATTGCAATGTGTTTGAAGGTGAATAAAAAAGTGATACTGCTTCTGCATCATATTCGGCATCGCTGTTTTTTCTATAGCCGGTTATCCATTTTTTATTAAACCATGCCGAATATTTGAAATCACCGATTTTTCCTGAAGCTGAATTATAAGTACTTACCAATCCATATGTACCGATTGTATTGATATTTTCATATCCAAATTGATGTGTCGTATCGGGCTGTTTGCTGATATAGTTAAGCATACCACCAAACTGTGCGCCGTATTGTAGTGACCCAGTACCACGTACAAGTTCAATTCGCTCTACTGCTTCCATGGGGATATTGTAGTGACTGGCAGGGTAGCCGTACATATCCGAGTTTGTGCCGATGTTGTCCTTACGGACGTTAAATTCCCACGATCGGTGCGGGTCAAGTCCTCTTGTGGAGAGGTTCATTTGATTACCGGTGCCGTCCATATCATAGACAAATACACCGGGTATTTTTGCAAAAATCTGTCTTGCATACTTCTCTGTCAACGTAGAATTTTTTTGTTTCAGGTCTATAACTTCATTTTTCTTACCAGAAAAAATAAATGTTCCTTGTATAGGAGGAAGTCGCTTGATGTCTTGATCCACTCTTACTGCTTCTATTGTAACGGGTGCAACGGAATAAACCTTTACAGTATCATTCGGTGCTTGGGAATATAATTCACAAGCACCGAATAATATAACTATTGTAGTAAGAATATGTCTCATAGTTTTGAGATTTCGACGGGTAGTAGCAATTAAGGGTAAGTTGTCTTACTCAACAATCAATTTTTGAACTGCAGTATGCCCGTTAGACGTAACAGTAACGGTATAAACACCGGAAGATAAGCCCGAAATTTGATGTTGCATCAAATTGCTTTCTGCAGCTACGTTTACGCTTTGGATTTTAATACCCAAAATATTCCACACTGCAACTTCAACCGGTGAATTTGTGTTCGCTGTGGAAAAGAGTACTGTCGCTGTGCCATGTGCCGGATTCGGATAGAGTGCCACGCTTGATATTACCGTACCGTTTTCTTCTGATACAGAAGTAGAAATTGATTCAAATTCAAATGAAATACTACCTGTTGCATTGCCTCCGAAACCTGTAAAAATCAAACGGCGAATACTTCCGTCGGTTGTTTGAACAAAATATGCAAGACTATCATTGATTGCATACGTTGTTCCGGTAAATGTTTTCCAATTATACCCAATAGCATTGATACTTCCCTCAAATGTAAGTCCGTTCGAGGTTGAACTTTTAGGGTTTACACCTTTGTAAACTGCTGTTTTAACACTACGATTTGTTAGTATGCCTGTTACGGGATATGCTGTCGGTATAAAGGTTATATACTTACCGAAGAATAAATCCCATTTAGCCGGCTCGCGGTCTATAGAAGTGCCGTTCTCTAAAGAGAAATACATAAAATTCTTATTAGGAAAATCTTTCTTTGCAATGGTTTTAGTTTGAAGGTCGGAGCCATCTATATTGGCATAACGGAATGAATACGTTCCTGCTGAGAGACCATCTATGATAATTTTCTTAACTTGCTTGTTGGCAAGTTTTACTACGTAAACAGTTTTTCCGGTTACTTGATGAGTTGTCATATTATATTCTCCCCAGCCGAAATCACCTGTATTATAATCTTTGCCCATATTAAAAGCACCTGATGACCATGATGTATCTGTATTATGCAGAGTTGCCATAGAGAAGAGGGAGGTAGTATCAATTGCTTTATCAAACGATTCTCCGTCCGAACCAGCCACATTCCAAAGTTGAACACCTTTTACGGAATTGAGGAGAATTGATGAGGAGAACCCGGGAATTTCAAAAGCAATATCCCAATTTGAAGCAGGAACAGATGTATGTTCACCGGAAAAAGAATAATATACATTATTTGTAATACCTGCACCAAGCTGTATAGAGTCGCGGCTGGGAGCAGAAAAACACATTGACCCGCACAAAAAGGCGAGTACCGCAAAAGAGGAGAGTTTAAACATAGTAATACGATAGAAATAATTAAAAAAACAAGAAAGAATTTTTATTAGGACTTACTTTGCGCAGAATGTCATTTTTGAATGAAATGAAGAAATAGTATTCCGGCTGTTCAGTTAGCAGCTTTCGAGCAGATTCTTCACCGAGTTGAACTCCTTAAAATGACATCCTGCGAAAAATAAGGTATATTAATTTTTACATCGTTCCGTGAGCAAAATGGAACGGATAGAAAGCATTGCCGATGCTTGAGAAAGCAAATCATTTAAATACTCAAGTTCTTCAATACTAAAAGCAAGCATCAAATTTTCGATTTGTGTACTTATAAAAACTGTTTTTTGAAATCTGCTTTCAGTATTACCGCGCGTTTCTAGTAAGTCGTCAATCATTCTGCAAAAGGTTGAAAATTCATTATATGAATGTACAGTAGCAGTTGTACCAAAGCAAATTTGAATTTTACTGCATTCTGAGCACAATGAAACACATCCATGTTCAGTATGATGAAGCATAAGTGAGCGGCACATTGATTTACGAGTTTAGATGAATGAAAAAGCAATCGTTGTTTATTTAGACTTAATCTTAATAAGGCAAAACTACGATTTGTTTTTGTTCCGTGCAAATAGAAAATTTAGAAATGTAAAATTAAAATAGCTTCTTGATATTTTAAAAAGAGGTGAATGTAGAGGATGAAGTTATGTTAAGTATTTGTACGGAATGAGTTTTCAAGATTCAATAGCTCAGATGTATATTGTGTGAAGACAATGTTAAAAATTCAAACCAATGAGCTATGAGTTTCTATATGTTCGAGTAAAGGTATTCATACCCGAAAGTTGAATGATAGCAGGTGCTAGGGTAGGATAGTAGAGGTGAGAGTATGTATGGCTGGAGATGTTTTTCTAATCCACCAACAAGCTTTCCACAAACTTTTTGGAGACATTGGTCTTGATGTCGGTACCGATTTGAATGCTCATCGAACCATCGAACGGGATTTTATCTAAAACTTCGATTGATGTACCAATGCTGACCGATAATTGTTGTAAGTATTGGAGGAATGTACTGGAAGTATCTTTCACTGCAACAACGCGACATTTTTTACCGATCTCGATTTCTGAGAGTAAAGTCGTAAATGTATTGGGCATCGCTCCGTTGGATTTTGGTATAGGGTCTCCATGCGGGTCATACTCCGGAAACCCCAAGAAGGTTTCTAGTCTGTCGGCAAGTTCAGAATGCCGGATATGTTCCAACTGCTCGGCAATCTCGTGAACCACATCCCACGAATACCCCAACTTTTCCGACAAAAAAACCTCCCACAGACGATGATTTCTCACAATATTCAGTGCTAATTTATTTCCTATATCGGTGAGCTCTGCCCCTCTGCTCTTATCATATCGTATCAATTCCTTCTCGGTGAGTTTCTTTATCATATCCACTACCGAAGCGGGATTAACACTTACTTCTTCGGCAATTGCGGTCGGAGTAATTTTTGTATTCCCTTTTTGAGCAATGAGATAGATAGCTTTTATATAATTCTCTTCAGTTAATGATTGCATAGTCTTGATGTCGTAAATAATTGTTGAAGATGTACGTTTAATAATAAAAATTAGGTGAGTCTAATTATTTATGTTTGATAATTCAAATTTTATTTCGTAGATTTGTTTATTAAAACTAATCAGTGTAAATTAATAAAAAAGTATGAGAACGAAACGACTGCTTGCGATTACGGCTATTGTATGTGCCGTTATTACGATTGCTTCATGTGATAAACTGACCCCTGCCGCTCCGAACGATGATGAAGTATTGGACGGGGCAATTGAAAATCTCTCCGGTGCGCAATCAATGCAACACTTGCGTGGTGACGTTGCATTTAATGATGAAGTGTTTACTGCTCAAACCGGTCTGGGACCTGTATTTGTTGCTTCAAGCTGCGGATCTTGCCATGCCGGAGACGGGAAGGGGCATCCCTTTACCACACTGACACGTTTCGGGCAGAAAGACGATAATGGCAATTTATTCATTGCCCAAGGCGGACCTCAATTGCAAAACAGAGCATTACCCGGCTTTACTCCCGAACAGATTCCCGCAGGAGCTACCTTCTCTAAATTCACTCCGCCGAGCAATACAGGATTAGGGTTTTTAGAGCTTGTTTCTGATACCGATATTCTTGCAATGGCAGACCCGACGGATGTAGACGGAGACGGCATTTCCGGCGTTCCTCAATGGGTTGTATTGCCCGGATTTATCATTCCGTCTCCAAATTCAATCTCACAAAATGGGAAACACATATGCCGTTTTGGTAAGAAAGCCGGGGCATACAATCTATTGCATCAAACTGTTAATGCATATAATCAAGATATGGGTATTGCATCATCGTTTGTACCCTACGACGTTTATTCCTTGCAAGAAATTGATCCGGAGGTTTCCAATCAAACAGTCTATGATGTTGTGTTCTACCTCCAAACATTAAAAGCACCTGTCCAGCGAAATCAGAATGACAACGAGGTAATCACCGGAAAACAAGTGTTTTCTAACATTAGCTGCAACAGCTGTCATAAAGAAACATTGAAAACCGGGTACTCGCAAATTACTGCGCTGTCCAACAAAGAATTTCATCCGTATACTGACCTGCTGCTCCATGATATGGGAAGCGGCTTGGACGACGGTTATACCGAAGGAAACGCAAAAACACACGAATGGAGAACCCCGCCTCTTTGGGGACTTGGGCTTTCCCCTAACTCTCAGGGAGGAAATTACTTTCTTTTGCACGATGGTAGGGCAAAAAGCATCGAAGAAGCAATACTAATGCACGGCGGAGAAGCCGAAAAAAGTAAAATACAGTATCAGGGACTTTCCCAAGCATCAAAAGAAGCTCTGTTGAAATTTTTAAAATCACTGTAATGCTATGAACAGAAAAGAATTTATACTGACGTGTGGGTTAGCGTGTTCGGGTACTGCCACTCTAGCTGCCTTATTGCAGAGTTGTGGGGGTGCACTCTACTATGCCCAAGCAACAGTTGTAAACAATCAAATCGTAATCAAGAAGACTGAATTTACAAGCGTGGAAGAAACTAAAACTTTGGAGCGAAAATTCATTTTGGTGAAATCTGAAAAGTTCAGAGAACCGATCTGCATTTATAAGTTAAGTGATGGCAGTTATTCCGCCTTGCCCATGAAATGCACTCATAAAGGGTGCGAACTGCATCCTCAGGGTGATTATTTGATGTGTCCGTGTCACGGAAGCGAATTTTCAAATAAGGGTATTGTGCAGAATCCCCCTGCTCAAAAAAATTTACAACCATATACAATTACTACAGATAATGACTCAATCTATATACGGATTTAAAATTATATTTACTTTTCTGCTTTCTGCTGTTACAGCCATAAGTCTTCATGCTCAAACAGATTCAACAGGATTTTTTAAGCGTACACAAGCCGATACATCATCAGGTAAACTGAATATGGATGCTGTATATAACAGACCATTTCTAACAACCGAAAAACTGCCTATTGCCATTGGCGGTTATGTGGAAGCAAATACTCAGTATGCCCAAACAGAAGGTATCTCGGATGGCTTTTCGTTTCAGATGCGGAGAACTACTCTGTTCTTTTCATCTACTATTGCCGATAGAATTAAGTTTCTTGCCGAGCTTGAATTTGAAGATGGTACAAAAGAAATCAACTTAGAATATGCTGCTGTTGATATTGAATTTGACCCCGTCTTCAATCTGCGTGGAGGGATTATGATGAATCCTATCGGCTCGTTCAATCAAAATCATGACGGACCGCGCTGGGATTTTATTGACCGACCGATTGCAGCAACAACCATTCTTCCGGCTACACTCTCCAATGTTGGGTTTGGTTTGTTTGGGAAGTATTTTGTCGGTAATTGGACATTGGGTTACGAAGGGTATCTTACCAACGGTTTTGATGACAATATTATTCTAAATGGAGATAACCGAACTTCACTTGCGGCAGGAAAAGCAAATCCTACTCGGTTCGAGGAGAGCAACAGCGGTTTGCCGATGTTCACAGGAAAACTTGCTATTCGCAATCGAGAACTTGGTGAACTGGGTATTTCATATATGACAGGTGTTTATAACAAATGGAAAATGGACGGTTTAATCATAGATAAAAAACGAACAACCGATGCTGTAGCCATAGACTTTAATACATCACTTTTTAATAATAAACTCAATATTACTGCTGAGGCGGTAAAAGTACTCGTGGATGTTCCTGATACATACAGTCAAACATTCGGTAGTGAACAGTTTGGTGGCTTTATTGACATTGTGGGTACTGTGCTGGAGCAGCAAATATTCGGTTGGGATGATGCAAAGGTAAATCTCGGTGCGAGACTTGAATTTGCCGACTACAACCAAGGAACATTTATGGAAACAGGCGGTAATATTTCAGATGATACTTGGGCAATCGTTGCGAGCATTGCTTTCAGACCTGTGGGGACAACTGTAGTACGTTTCAATTATCGTTATGAACAGCAGACAGACCTTTTAGGTAATCCTCCTGCAAATACAGGTGTAATTCAATGCGGGTTTTCGACATATTTCTAAGTTGATGGTCGAGTTGTAATAGCAGGCACTGCTTGAATATCAATTCAGTAATATCGTATGCTATTTTCTACTTGTGTACAGTTTACTTCTGAGTTTCACAAAGTATAATAACAAGCAAAGAGAAGTCAGTGCCAATCTATAGCCGTTACAGGGTTTTCTAACCTGTAACGGCTTTTTTATATAAGTATATTCAACGTAGGGTGTTAAAAAATGTTTGGATTTCAATTTACATTACTGTAATTTGTGGAATAGGAAAAATGGGACGTAAAGGAGCTAAGTAATAATCGTTAATAAAATGCGAACTCCACTGACCAATTAAAATTACTTAGGCGTTATACGGATGGAATTTTGGGTGACAAATTCTTCGTATTAAAGTTTTACTATCACTCACGCTTCTATCCCTGTGTGTTACTTCCCGAACAGGGGATATTGATTGTTTGTATAGAGTTTAGAGTATTCATACAGTACTTTTCTTTCCGTTTATTGGGATAGGAATGCTGTGTAGAGATTTGAACTCATGCACACCAATATGCAGAACACTCCTCAGGTATTTACCCTTCTTTAATTAATAATCAAACATTTACATAAGACATAAACTACAATAAACGAGAAAGACAAATATTTTAATATGAGAAATAAAGATTCAACAGAATTAGAGATATCGTTGTTGCTTGAAGCAATCTATCAAAAATATCATTATGATTTCAGACAGTATTCCCAGGCACATATTTGGCGAAGGATTATGAACAGGATGGCGATGTCGGGTCTGCAAGATGTTTCCCAAATGCAATCAAAAGTGCTCAATGATGAAACATTTGCTTCCAAATTGCTTAAAGATTTATCAATAACTGTTACAGAGATGTTTCGTGATCCTAATTTTTATAAATCAATACGTGAAAAGGTTATTCCACTACTGAGAACATATCCGTTCATTAAAATATGGCACGCCGGATGTGCTACCGGAGAAGAGGCATATTCAATGTCCATTATAATGAAAGAAGAGGGGCTCTATGATAGAGTTACTATATATGCAACCGATTTTAATCAGCAAGCATTAAACAAGGCGAAAGAGGGGATTTTCTCTAATTCAATGATAAAAGAATATACTACAAATTATCAATTATCGGGTGGAAAAGAATCGTTCTCTAATTACTACACAGCAGATTATGATAATGTAATTATGAATCAATCTTTGAAAAAAAACATTGTTTGGGCGAATCATAATTTGGTGACGGATAGCGTTTTTGCCGAAGTGCATTTGATCCTATGCAGGAATGTGCTTATCTATTTTGATAAAAACTTGCAAAATAAAGTTCAGACTCTTTTTTATAATAGTCTGATTAATGGCGGTGTTTTATGCCTGGGTTCCAAAGAAAGTTTACGGTTCTCCGATTTGTATTGTGAATATACTGATTTGGATAATAAACAGCGAATATTCAAAAAGAAGTACTGATAATGGGATACGAAACAATTGTAATAGGCGTTTCATCCGGTGGAATGAATGCCATGAGAATTATTTTTTCGCAATTGCCTGCTGATTTTTCTATTCCAATTGTAATAGTTCAGCATATTAGTTCACGCTCTGATGGCGAATGGATAAAGTTTATTAATGATGCGTGTAAAATCACCGTTAAAGAAGCTGATGAAAAAGAGCATCTCGAACCCGGAAAAGTATATATCGCCCCACCAAATTACCATTTGCTGATTGAGAGGGACGGTACATTCTCGCTGACAATAGATGAGAGAGTAAATTATGCACGTCCGTCTATAGATGTTTTATTTGAATCGGCGGCAGTCGCATTCAGGAATAAATTGATCGGAGTGGTGCTTACCGGCTCGAATAACGACGGGACTAAAGGTATGAAAAGAATAAAAGAATATGGCGGACTAACTATTGTGCAAGATCCGACAACTGCAGAATCGGTGTGTATGCCTGCCTCGGTTATTGCTGAAATGAAGGTGGATTATGTTTTGCCGCTGAAAGATATCATAAAATTGCTCTTAAGAATTGCAGCTCGATAATGAAATGAAAAATGTTGGAATGAAGAACAGATTTCTCAAAAACTTCCAAAATGTGGATAACTTTTTGCAAAAAACCTTACTTTATGACAAAAAATGAGTAATAAATGAGTAACGGACGTGAAGAATTGGGTCGTAATTTTGCATAAGGCGTCACAGATAGGGTTTCAGTATCAAAGCAATTGGAGAATCAAAAGCTCCATCGGAGCGTTCTGCCGGTAGAATGGAGTGGTCAATAATTCAAATAAGCTCAATCAGAGCGATTCTTTTGGTTCCGGTATTATGACAAACAGGGACAATCAAATAGAGCTTGTCGTTTCCATATACTTGCCTATTTCCTGAAGTTGGAAACTACAATTAGAATATAGTGTCCTTGTGCTTATTAAAATAAAGAATTACGTCATCCCCTTGTTAAAGGAGGGCTGCTAAGTTCTGATTTGAATGTAAAAATCATTAATAGTGCTGCCCATCGGGGCAAAATATCGGTAGAAAAAAGTTCTTTGCCTCCTTTAGAGTTCCGTCAGGACGAAATATAGTAATATTACTTATACAATATGTCGCCCCGATGGGGCTTAAAGACTCTGGAGAACATCGGTTCTACCAATATATTCTCCCTATGGGAGATAAAACAATCTGATACCTTTAGAACGTAACTGCCCTGCATATTAAAACAGAACGAGAGGATTTGTATATACATCAAAAAATGTCAGAGAACCTTAAAAATTTGATTCGTTGTAAAAAACTATACTTTCTTGTTTGAACCTTTTTGAGGTCTATAAGTCAACACAAACTTTTTAAAAGAACAATGAAAATGACACTCGGCAGAAAAATATTAACCGGTTTTATCGGTTGTGCTGTGGTTCTCATAGGAGTTACAATTTTCTCCTATAAAAACAACGAAAAATTTATCGAGTCGAATGATTTGGTTGAGCATACCAATCAGGTTCTGTATGAATTCCAAGAAATATTGCTATATACGGTTAATGCAGAAACCAGCGGGCGAGGTTTTGTAATTACGGGTAATGAAAATCATTTGGAGGTATTTAAGGATGCCGAAGTAAAATTACCGGAGCAGCTTGGTAAATTAAAAGAGCTGACAAAAGATAGTCCGATTCAACAAAAGAATATTGAGGAGTTGGAGAAAGAAACCAAGTCCAAAATTAACTATATAAAAGGATATATAGACATAAGAAGAACGGATTATGAACAATCTGTAAAAATAGTTGCATCAGGTGAAGGAAAGGAAATACAAGACAGAATAAGAAATATAATTGACAGAGCCAGCAGAATTGAGCAAACATTACTTGTAGAGAGAAAAAAAACAAGCGACAGTGATGCTCAAAGTTTTAATATGGTTTTTGGCGTTTTAGTATTGATTATTATTATCGTTCTTATTACTGTGTATATTCTTATCACTACAAATTTACGTGCACTCAAAAAAGCCGAAACAGAAACCGCAAACAAAAACTGGCTACTGGGCGGTAACGCCGAACTGAATACTAAAACACAAGGGGAAAGGGAGATAAATGAACTGGCGCAAGATGTAATTAACCAACTTACATCCTATATGAATGCTCAGATAGGTGCAATATATCTGTCAGATGAAGCGCAGTTGAATTTGGTGGCAAGCTATGCCTTTCATCATAGAAAAGAAAATGCTAATGTTGTACTGCTTGGTCAGGGACTCGTCGGGCAGGCGGCAATGGAAAAGAAACCTATAGTATTCAGTCAAATCCCTGATGATTATATTAAAATAAACTCCGCGCTGGGAAATTCTGCTCCTAAGAACATTATCGTTTACCCGTTTCAATATGCCGGAAGAGTAAAGGGTGTTATCGAAATCGGCTCTGTCAATGAGTTCTCAGACCTCGATATGCAGTTTCTCACGCTAGTTGCAGAGAATATCGGCATTGCATTCAACTCATCCCAATCAAGAACCAAGTTGAAAGAGCTTTTAGATGAAACTCAGCGGCAAGCAGAGGAACTCCAAGTTCAGCAAGAAGAGATGAAGCAAATGAACGAGGAACTCGAAGAGCAAACCCAAAATCTAAAGCAGCAGCAGGAAGAATTGCAAATGACAAATGAGGAGCTTGAAGAGCAAACCCAATCATTGGAAGTTAAAAACAAAGAGGTGGAATCTGCTAAGTTTGACATTGAGCAAAAGACCAAACAATTGGAAATAAGCAGTAAGTACAAATCTGAATTTCTTGCAAATATGTCGCATGAACTGCGTACTCCGCTCAATAGTTTGCTTATCCTTTCAAGAGACTTGGCAGAAAATAGAAATAAGAATTTGGATAAAGATCAAGTAGAAAGTGCTGAAATTATTTATAAGAGCGGTAACGATTTATTGGTGTTAATCAATGAAGTTCTTGATCTCTCCAAGATTGAAGCCGGAAAAATGACCGTAAATATTGAGAATATATCACTGAAAACTATTACGGAAACAATTATCCGTGATTTCCGACATCATGCAGAGCAAAAGGGGCTGAAAATTACTAGTATATTGGGTAGTGGATTACCGGAATTTATCCGTACCGATGCACAGAGGTTGAATCAAATACTAAAGAACTTACTGTCAAATGCTGTAAAATTTACGGAAAGAGGCAGTGTAAATATAAATGTAAACAAATATATGGAAGGTATGGTGAGTATTTCTGTTGCCGATACGGGTATTGGTATACCGGAAGATAAACAAATGGCAATATTTGAAGCGTTTCAGCAAGCTGATGGCGGTACATCGAGAAAATATGGAGGTACGGGCTTAGGGCTGTCCATTTCCCGTGAACTTGCAAAGCTATTGGGAGCAGAAATTAAACTGACCAGCAAGTTAAACGTTGGCTCTACATTCTCAATTATCCTTCCATTGGAATTGCACAGCAAGAGCGAATCACATTCTTCAGTTGAAGTAAATGAATCAAATAAGGATAAAGAAAACAACATATATAAACCTAAGTTGAACAAAGTATCCTCATATCTGAATTACCCTTCAATTGAAGATGACAGGAACACTATAACGGACAGTGATAAGGTAGTGCTGGTTATTGAGGATGATCTCGAATTTGCTTCAATCCTTCTAAAACAAGCAAACAAAAAAGGGTTTAAGTGTATATCAGCTGCCACTGGTGAAGATGGATTGTCACTGGCAATGAAATACAATCCGAATGCAGTCATTCTCGATTTGGAACTTCCGGGAATAAACGGACACGCTGTTCTTTCTGAATTGAAAGCAAACCCGTCGGTGCGGCATATTCCGGTGCATATAATTTCTTCAAGTGAACGTTCACTCGACACGATTAAAGAAGGCGCGATTGAATATTTAATGAAACCGATAAATAAAAATGATTTGGAAGAGGCGTTTAACAGGATTGAAAATTTCGTAAATAGAAAAATGAAAAACCTGTTGATAATTGAAGATGATGAAAATGCCAGAATTGCAATGCGAAAACTCATAGGAAACGGTGATGTGAAATGCTTTGAAGCCGGAACGGGTGAAGAAGCTCTGATAATGTATGAGAAAAACCATATTGATTGTATAGTCCTCGATATTGGTTTGCCGGATATGAATGGATTTGAACTGATCTATAAATTAGAAAAAGTAAAGGACCAAAGCATCCCTCCAATTATTATCTATACCGGTAAGGAACTTACAAAAGAAGAAAATAACGAATTACATAAATACGCCGAAAGTATTATTATTAAAGGTGTAAAATCGGAAGAGCGCCTGCTGGACGAAACAGCACTTTTCCTTCATCGGACGATTAGTAATTTGCCGGAATCGAAACAGGTAATTATAAATAATTTATATGATAAAGAAGCTGTCTTTCATTCAAAAAAAATATTATTGGTAGATGATGATATGCGCAATGTATTTGCATTATCTAAAATATTAAAAGAACGGGGAATGAAGGTAGTAAAAGCAGAAAACGGGAAAAACGCATTGGAAATGTTAGCAACTCACTCCGATATTGATTTGGTTCTAATGGATATTATGATGCCTGAAATGGATGGCTATGAAGCTATGAGAAGAATACGGTCGCAAGTGAAGTTTAAACACTTACCAATAGTTGCACTCACTGCCAAAGCTATGAAGGATGACAAACAAAAATGTATTGATGCAGGTGCTAATGACTATATATCCAAACCGGTAGATGTGGAGAGGTTATTGTCGTTGATGCGAGTATGGCTCAGTAAATAGTTATCAATAAAAGTATTAGAACAAAACTGCAATTTGTATCATCCGGTTTTTTTTAATTGTGCTATTTCAAATAAATGAATCCAAAAAATAGATATGAATGTGAAACCTAAAATACTGATTGTAGATGACAAGCCGGAAAACTTGATGGCTTTGAGAGTTGTTCTCAAGAATATGGATGTAGAGCTTATTGAAGCTCAAAGCGGTAATGAGGCACTCAAAGCAACACTGCGTAATGATTTCGTTTTGGCATTATTAGATATTCAGATGCCGGAAATGGATGGCTACGAGCTAGCCGGCATCTTACGTGAAGAAGAAAAAACTGCGCAGCTTCCTTTTATATTCATTTCGGCTGTTTATACTGATAATCTGAATGTTTTTAAAGGATATGAAAAAGGTGCATTTAGTTTCATTACCAAACCTTTCCAACCGGAAATACTAATTAATAAAATTAAATTCTTTATTGATAAATATCAACAGGATATGGCTCTTATAGAGCTTAACGATGATTTGAAAAGTATTAATAAAGAGCTTGAAGCATTCAGTTATTCCGTCTCGCACGATTTACGTGCACCGCTGAGAGCAGTAAACGGCTACGCAGAAATGCTTAAAGAAGATTATGAAGCAATATTGGGTGAAGATGGAAAACGCATTGTTGAAAATATCAATTATTATGCGAATAAAATGGGAATGCTCATTGACGGTTTACTCTCTTTTTCAAGACTCGGTAAAAAAGAACTGCAAAAAACTGAAATTGATATGAATAAAATGGTAAAAGTTATCCTTGAAGAATTTGGAAAATTAATACCGAAAAATACGAAAGTAATCGTAGGTAAACTACATAATTTGGTTGCCGATTACACACTGATGCATCAGGTAATGTTTAACCTCATTTCAAATGCAATAAAATATTCATCAAAAAAAGATAAACCGGTTGTGGAAATATACTCAGAAGAGCATAATGGTGAAATTGTTTTTACGGTAAAAGATAACGGAGTTGGATTTGATATGAAATATGAAGATAAATTGTTTGGAGTTTTTCAGAGGTTACATTCTACCGAAGAGTTTGAAGGTACAGGTGTTGGACTTGCAATTGTTCAACGTATAATTGCCAAGCATAAAGGAAAAGTTTGGGCGGAGGGCAAGGTGAATGAAGGTGCTGTATTTAATTTTACGGCAAATGAAAAATAAATTGAAAATATTATTAAGTAGTAGGACATATTTATTTTAATTTTATATGCCCTGTCATTCTGAACGTTAGTGAAGAATCTCCGTATGCTGTTAAGCCCTGTATG
>CAZGNO010000023.1:0-51755 GCA_964527785.1 uncultured Chitinophagaceae bacterium | reverse complement strand
GCGTACATAGTCCGTAAAAAGGTATTTATGTTGAAGTCAGGTGTAGCACCTGACTTGACTAGGGAAGAAACTCAATACATTAATTGTTGCGTAACATCAGTTATTAATTTATATCCGGCTGTATTCAAGTTGTAAATGAACTTTTTGATATGCTGCAAGGTGAAAAATTTGATAACAGTGAATATTAAACCTTTTCTCGGTTCTTTGTATCGTAGCGCATATTCTTACAATAAGTAGTAGGACAGATTAATTTTAATTTTATATTTCCTGTCATTTTGAACGTTAGTGAAGAATCTCCATATGCTGCTTAAGACATTTATGTGTAGTGCTTTGCGGAGATTCTTCGGTCTAAGAAGCCCTCAGAATGACAGCACTTTGATTTTTCAATTAATTCCGGCCTGTACTTATATAGTGAATTTTTCAGGTAAGTTTTTTATTCAACAACATATTTATAGATGTTATGAAACAAGCGAAACACTTTTTTCTGTTACCGGTAATACTTCTTCTCTCGATAACAAATGGCTATGCACAAACTACATTCAGTGAGCATATTGCTCCGATTATATTCAATAATTGTGTTTCCTGCCACAGAAGCGGTGAAATAGCGCCATTCCCTTTAACTACCTATCAAGAAGTTAAATCACGTGCCTCAATGATAGCTGCCGTAACTGCATCACGCTATATGCCGCCCTGGAAGCCATCGGCTAATTATGGTTCATTTGCTGATGCACGCTCGCTCTCAGATCAACAAATTCAGTTAATTGCTGATTGGGTAAAGGGCGGTGCACCGGAAGGTGATCCTTCTAAAACTCCTGCTTTACCAAAATTTCCCGATGGTTCACAGCTAGGAACCCCTGATTTGGTACTCACAATGAATGAATCATTTACAGTAAAAGATGATTACAAAGATGTTTATAGAAATTTTGTTTTGCCAACCGGCTTGTTAGAAGACAAGAATATTGCAGGAATTGAATTTCGTCCCGGCAATTCTAAAGTTGTTCATCATGTTCTAATGTTTCTTGATACTACGAGAGAAGCACGGCGGCTTGATTCGCTTGATGCTGAACCCGGGTATTCGGGATTTGGTGGACCCGGCTTTACTGCGGCTGAAAGTCTGCTCGGATGGGTTCCGGGTGCTACGCCACGAATTTACCCGGCTACTCTCGGATTAAAATTTTACAAAAACAGTGATGTCGTAATTCAAATACATTATGCCCCGTCGGGAACAGAAGAAACCGATCAGTCTCATGTTAATATTTTCTATAAAAAAACGCCGACTCTTCGACAGATTTCGCAATATTCAGCAAATCCACTATCATTGGTTTCGGATAAACTATTTTTAATTCCTGCGAATCAAGTAAAAGAATTTAAAGCGGCTCTAAATGTCCCTATTGATATTTCTCTTATGGCGTTAGCACCTCATATGCATCTATTGGGAGCAACTGCTAAATCGTATGCTGTCACATCAAAAAATGACACAATACCGTTGATTTCAATAGAAAAATGGGATTTTAATTGGCAGGGAGCATACTACTTCAAAAATTTAATTAAAATCCCTCGCGGATCACAAATCTTTTATGAAGCAAGCTATGATAATACAACCGATAACGTAGAAAATCCAAATACTCCCCCAAAATTAACGAAATGGGGAGAATCAACATTTGATGAGATGTTCTTGTGTTATTTTTATGCTGTTCCTTATATTTCGGGAGATGAGAATATTTCATTTGAAACACCGACAGCAGTAGAAGAAGAACTGCCGACATATCGTTCCGGACTTGAAATTTTCCCAAACCCAACACAGCATTCAGCAAATATTCGATTTGCAATGAAATCGTCCGAATATGCTTCTCTCGAATTATTTGATCAATTAGGACAGAAGGTAATGACGATTATGCCGAATCAACGCCTTGAGAGTGGTGAGCAAAACATCAGTTTCACATCCCTTCATTTACCGGCAGGAGTGTATTTGTGCAGATTAAATGTAGGTGGTGCTATTCTAACTTCAAATATGACTATCATCCCATAATACAATGAATTATAGAGTTCGAAAATCAATAGGTATATTCTTTACTATGAAGTTGCCAAAGAGTTTTATTGTAGTTTTTTCGCTGTTCTGTATTGAAAGTGTTCTGAGCGGTAATCGTATGATTGGGGGAGAAAAGAATGCAGGTGTTTTCTCATTGCAGTCAATTACAACTGACCAAAAGCCATTTTCAATGGAGTCATTACGAAAGAACAAGGCAAGCGTTCTTCTCTTTCTTTCGGAAAGCTGCCCGATTTGTCAAAAATATTCACCGACGTTACGGAAATTATATCAAGATTTTTCTGATGAAAACATTGAGTTCTACGGTGTTTTCCCAAGTATGTTTATTGTGCATGATTCGGTAGTTGGTTTTGCTAAAAAATTTAATCTGCCGTTTACAATGTTGATAGACAGCAGTCAAAGTATCACGAGTATTCTTAATGCAAAAATTACTCCTGAAGTATTCGTGATTTCCGGTGAAGGTGAGGTGTTGTATAGAGGGAGGATTGATAATTTGTTTCCGGCAATTGGTCGTAAACGTTTTTCAGCTACATCACATGAACTCCGAGATACGTTATCTGCAATTGCTCGTGAAACAGCTATTCAGTATAAAGAAACTGAACCGGTCGGTTGTTTTATTGAATTTGCTACTGTACAGAAAGAGTAAGTTGTCTCCAAAAGATTATTGAATGATACACATTCTACAGTTATGGCACATTAGTGTGGATTACAGTCTTCAAGTTTAGCATTAATTTCCTTCAGTAAAGTGAATTGCTTTTCTTGTGTCTCAAAGAGTGTCTTAATTTGATCTTCCAGTAATAAATCCATTTTTTGATGCAAACTGCGAATTTGCATTTCAGCTTTTAGATTAATTAGATAATCATTCTCGCCCCTTTTCCTGTCTTTTTCTTCTTGCCGATTTTGACTCATCATGATAATTGGTGCTTGGAGGGCAGCTATGGTGGAAAGTATCAAGTTCAAAAGAATAAACGGGTAAGGATCAAATCTCAAATATCCGACAGCTACTGCATTAAACGCAATCCACAGAACTAATACAATACCGAAAAGAATTATAAACTTCCAACTTCCCCCGAAAAGAGCAACCTTGTCGGAAACCTTCTGACCTACGGTGAGTGTTTCCTCAGTAGGATGCAAAAGATTATGGATGATAAGCTGTTCGGATTTAATTGTTTCTTTTACAATCTCGTGCAACTTATTAAGGTGTTCGTTCTCGGTTACAAGCAAATCATCCATTTCTTTGGTGTCCATGCGTATATCCTTGATTAAAATGATCAATACAGCAATATAGAATTAAGAATTAGAAGAATCCCATATAAAGTACATTTTCAAGCCAAAAACTCTAATGTAAGTAAGTAACTGATGTTACGCAAGATTATATTGATTAGACCTTATCAACAGCAAATTTACACATGAGTAGGTGAGCAAAGTCAAGTCAGGTGAGCAAAGTCAAGTCAGGTGCTACACCTGACTTTCATTACTTACCAATTAAAGCGCATAAGTTTATTAAATAAATACTGTTTGCTTATATAGTCCGTAAAAAGGTATCTATGTTGAAGTCAGGTGTAGCACCTGACTAGACTAGGGAATCAAGTTACGTCACACTCAGCTTAGTCGAAGTGTTCAATTACTTACCAAATTATGGATATTAGTTATGACAATTATTTTTGTCTCAGCACTTATTGGGACAAAATTAACTGTATTAATCAAATAGCTGTCATTCTGAAGAAGTCCTCGACTGAAGAATCTCCGCAATGCACTACAAAAACTGGACTTAAGCAGCAAACGGAGATTCTTCGCTGTCGCTCAGAATGTCAGGACTGAATGTAGCAATTTAATCTGGCCCAGTACTTACTTATCAATTCGATGTACGATTTTATATTTTTATAGACAATCCGAATTTACCTCCTGAAAAAGCATTACCCGTACCCACTTCCAAATTAATACCAACTGTATTCGAAAAATAATACCTTCCCCCGATTTGAATACCAAGACCGATACCGGAATGATGGTCACCTTCATAGTCATTAGGGGATGACCAAGTATAAAATCCAAGATTTAGCCCTGCGTATAAGTCGTATTTCCGTGAAATACGGAGTAAGCTGTTAAAGTGGTAGTTACCATTGGCTGATATTCCAATAATAGAGTGGTGATAGTTACGCTTTTTGTAATTCTCATTGTATCCGCGAAATGAAACTTCGCCTCCTACTGTAAAATCCTTATCGGCACAGTAGTCTACTCCAGCATAAATCGGAATACCCCATTCAGAAAGACCTACACCAATATTCAGTTGTGAACTGCCAACATTCAGTGGGTTCTGAGCTTGAATACAAGTAGATGAAAGCACTAGAACAGCAAGTGCTAAAAACAAGTTTTTCATAATAGTTGTAAGTTAGTGTAACAAAGATATGTTGAATTATGTCCTTTTATACAAAAATTAAATTGCATCTGTATTAAAATCTAATTTCCTGAACCAAATAATTCATATAGTATTTGCTTCTTCCTTCATTGAATTTTTGACGGATATGTTTGCTTGTCAGTTTAAGTTTTACTCATTTCAATATACTCCTTCATACTCATTATCGGGTTGAATTGTTGGATTTCGGTGAACTGTTAATCAAATTCTAACCGCAAATATAAATGAAAAACCCCACTGTTGGGTGCAGCAACAGCGGGGTATGATCAATCTTTGTTTTCAACTCATCTAAAATCAAAGCCGTTAACTTACTAGTTTGACGCTCCTCAACAAAATTAACCAACCAATGCCGATGTAGTTACTTTGTATCGTTTCTTAGATGTTTTTTGACCACGCCATATCATCTGATTGTAGTTACCATTGTTACTTTCGATTTTATAGAATTTGATATTAGGCAAGCAGCTTCCGATTTTTGCAAAACTCGCTCAGCTTTTTCGCGGTCTTTCTCATAAACTAGTACCACTGTTGGTTCAAGGATTATTTCCGTCATCATGAATTTTCCCTCAACTTGCTCTAGTTTACCTTTTGACTTGCAACTAAAGCTGGTAAACTCCAATTTTGAGTTTTCTGCAATTGATAGAAAAGTCGTCATTAAGCAACTGCTTACAGCCGCAGTGAACAAGTGTTCAGGAGACCATATTCCGGGTATACCTTTCGGAAACTCAGGGGGAGTTGCTACCTCGATACAACTGTTAATTTCACCGTCGAACTGATTGAGTTCGGGCGAACACATAATACCCTTGCGTTCTTTATTCCATTGTACGTCAATATTATAATAATGAGCATTCATGATTATTTTATTTTTTGATTTAAACTTTGCCACCCACCTCCATTATAGACACTTGTGTAGCCGTTTAATTTTAGGAAACTTGCCGCAGAAGCACTCCGCATACCGGAAGCGCAACAGGCAATAATTGTTTTGTTTTTGTCGTTTAGCTTGGAAAGGTTACTGCCCAGTTGGTCAAGTGCAATATTAATTGATCCTTTGATATGTCCGCCGTTGTATTCACTTTTAGAACGAACATCCAAAATAATAGCACCATCGTGTGCTAATTGTGCATAGTCGGTTTTCTCTAGACCGAATAAGTTTTTAATAGTGGTTAGCATTTTTATTACCCTTTCTTTCTTGTAGATAGATTAAATGGTAAGTATAACGGACAGAAACCGATAAAACTTGTAAGAATAAAAGCTCCTGCAAGAGTTAAGAGTATGATTGCTGCCATACCGGTAATTTGGCTTGCAGCATATAAGCTAATTATGACGATTGCGACAAGTATGCGTACTGCTCGGTCAATTGTTCCTATGTTAGATTTCATGGAAGTTTGTAATTAGTTGCCGACACAGAGAAACATAAAGACAAACGTTATTAGGTCTTTATTTCTCTATCTCAATTACAAAATTACGGGGCGTGTAAGTTTTTGTTGGTGATGTATGTCACAGAGGATATTTTTTTATATGAGGGTAATCTTATTTCTGGAAAGTACAATTAGTTTTTCATTTTCCATTTGTTTTAATACCCTGCTTACTGCTTCTCGTGATACCCCAAGTTCTTCGGCAAGCTGTTGGTGGGTAATCGTAATTTCCTTGGATTGAAATAGTGACGACTTTTGACTGAGAAGGTGAAGCAGGCGTGTATCTAATTTCTGAAATGCAAGCGCATTTACAACCTCAAGCAGCTCTTCAAAGCGCTTTTGATAAAGATTAAAAATAAAATCTGTCCATTCGGGGAATTCTTTTATCCACTCGCTTGCCTTATGAACCGGGATTAGAAGTAATTGTACATCTTCTTCCACTATTGCCTTTATTTTGCTTGTATCGTTATGGATACCTGCAAGGAAGGACATAATACAGCTTTCGCCTGATTTGATATAATACAGCAAAATTTCATTACCTTCATCATCTGTTTTTATTACTCGAATACTTCCCGAAAGAACAATCGGAATGGATGAGATATAAGCATTAATATTCAGGATAACTGTATCTGCTGGGAATGATAGAATTTGTCCTGATTTATGGACTTCATTATTTAAAAGGGACTGAAATAAATGTTCGGGAGGTGTCATTTGTAAAAAATAATAATTGTTAGGGTCTGTTTTATAAGAGAGTAGAAGTCATAATCGTTTGTCCTGCCCATTGATTGTGCTCTCCGGTCAGAATTATCAACGCTTCATTATTACCTCCTGCTGCGGTTACTATTTCTCCGTTATTAGCCCAGAATGCACTTCTTCCCGCTGATGGAAGATTATAGGATTGACCACCGTAATTTGCCATGAGGATATTCATCGAATACTGACGAGCATACGAACTCAATTGCTCGTATGCTTCTGCTATACCATTTGGTGTATAAAAAATACTTGCAATATAAAGGGTTGTTCCTTTCTTACAAGCATTCGCCGGGTGTGCGGGATTGGTAATATCGGCGCAGATTGCAAGGGAAATCCGTTCATTCTCAAGTTCTATTATCGGGTTGAAATCAAAACTCGAAGAAAAGTAAAGCTCTTCACCGATGTGTAAAAATTGCTTCGTATATATCGAAACGCTGGTATCGGGGAATAGAATGAATGAGCCGATATATAATTGAGCATCTTTCTTAATCGGTGCACCGGCAATGATGATGATATTCCTTTTTGTGGATACTTCTTTAAGTATATCCAGTCGCGAATCATTCTCAGTAAATGAGAATTCGCCGGCTCGTTCTTTTTCGTAGCCCGTAAGCGACATTTCAGGAAATACTACTAATTGCACTCCATTATCAGCAGCGAGTTCTGCGAGACGGCAATGGTCGTATAAATTGTGTGGTACATTTCCGTTGACAGGTATTGTTTGCGCGGCAGCTATCTTCATGACTTTACTCATTTTGTGTTGATTTTGCCTTGATATTGTTTAATTGAATAGTGGCTTGTTCCAGTATATGTTTGAAGTCATGAGTGTGTTTGATTTCTGTAATAGGTGTAGGGGGTGACGGATTATCGGAATGTTCTGCAAGATGAAGTTGGAACCATCGAACATCATGCCATTTACCAAGTTTAAAACCAATTTTCTTGAATATGCCTATTTCTTCAAACCCTAAGGCACTGTGGAAACCTTCGCTTCTCTCGTTGGGTATTACAACTCCTGCATAAACATTCACATACCCCTGAAGGCGAAGTATTGAAAATAATGTTTCGTATAAAATACGGGCAATTCCTTTACGATGAACTTCGGCAGACAGGTAAATAGTTGATTCCGGTGACCATTGATAAGCAGTTCTATACCTGTGTTTGGTTGCATAAGCGTAGCCGACGATTATATCATCAAGCAGGCACACTAACCAAGGGAACTCCTTTGAAGTAGTTTCAATTCTATTTGAAAAATCCTCAACGTCAGGCACTTCATACTCAAATGTGATTGCTGTAGAAAGCACGTATGGTTTGTAAATTTCCATAACTGCATGGCTATCATTACTTTCAATCAGGCGTATAGTAAATTCATTTTCCATTATTTGTAGATTCTGAAAGTATATTCTGAATATACTGCATTGAATAGGTAACGTGGACAGTCATATTAATTGTAAGCTTTCCTACTTACTCCGAAATTTATACGTCGAGGAAATTCATTTCATTTTATCAAGCTCTTAATGTCAATTTGATAAATTCTGCTAAGCCCATTCTCATATTTATTTACTTCGTCCAGCAATTCTATTATTGTTAGGTTTTTGTCAAACTGTTTCCGCACAGAACTTCGTTTACTGGTAAAGTACATAGTACCGGAATTCATATTGACAAAGGGACAATAGTCCATTGCAGGGGAGTTTACCTGATTCCCAAGATTAACCGGAGTAGTCCATTGATCGCTTCCTTTTTTGTAGCTGATATAAAGATCACCGCTTCCCAAACCGCCTTTCTTATTATAGCATGTATAAAGTAAAAACTTCTCATCAGGGGAAATGAATGCGTTGAATTCGTATCCTTCCGAATTAACCGAATCTCCGACAGGTTGCGGTGATTCATATTTCCCGTTCATCCATTTACTGATAAAAATATCATCTTTTCCTTTTGATTTTATACCGTCGCTAGTGAAATAAAGGGTGTTAAATTTTGAAATGGAAGGGTAAAACTCATTCCCGTCGGTATTAACGGGTTCCCCCAGGTTTATTGGATTTGACCACGCACTGCGGGTATCTTTGCGCTCAACGAACCAAATATCGAAGTCTTTTGATTTGGTCGAATTAATGTCAATTGGGCGATTGGAAGCAAAAAACAATCGTAAGCCGTCCGGTGTGAAAAATGGCTCCAGGTCTTGAAACCTGCCTGAAAATGGAGCTACTTCCGGTTTAGACCAAATGCCATGCTTCTTTGTACAATACATAAGAGCCGACAACTCACCTTGAAAACTTTGAGCTGTAAAATACATCTCGTTTTCTAGCGGTGAGATAGCCAAATCCCTTACGTTCGGAAAATGTAAGGTAATTTCAGGAAAAAATGGTTGTACTTGCAGAGTATTGTCCTGTCCATAACTTGAAACAGAAAAAAGCAAACAGATTGTTATAATCAGAAATAGGTTTTTCATTGCTGTATTACCGTAAGGGTAGATGATGAGTAAATGTGTGTTTAATTATTTTCTACTTAAAAAAAGAGCAAACTTTAACTATGCACCAAATCTTTCAAAACAATTCTTTTCAAGATTTTCTCTGTCGTCCGGGTGGGCAATTGCAATTAGTGCCTTTGCTCTCTGACGCAGATTCTTTCCGAATAAATATGCTACGCCGTATTCAGTTACTACATAATGAACATGAGCACGGGTTGTAACAACTCCTGCACCTTGATTAAGAAAAGGAACAATTCGAGGAATCCCTTTACCGGTACGAGAGGGCAAGGCAAGAATCGGCTTTCCGCCTTCAGAAAGTGCTGCTCCCCTTATGAAGTCCATTTGCCCTCCTACACCCGAAAACAGATGAGTGCCTATGGAATCACTGCATACCTGTCCTGTAATATCAATTTCGATTGCACTATTGATTGCAACTACTTTGGGGTTTTGCTTTATGACGGTTACATTATTCACATAATCAATATCCAGAAATGCAAACATAGGGTTATCATCTACATAGTCATACAGTTTGCGAGAGCCAAGACAAAAGCCCGAGACGATTTTTCCGGGATGCTTCATTTTGAATTTGTTGTTAATGATTCCACTTTCGATAAGCGGAATGATTCCGTCGGAGAACATTTCAGTATGTATACCCAAATTTTTATGACTGCCGAGCGACTGCAAAACTGCATCTGGTATACATCCGATGCCCATTTGAAGCGTACTGCCGTCTTCTATCAGTTCTGAAATATAGTTACCAATTCGCAATTCGTCTCTACTGGTTTTTGAGCCGAAATCTACTTCCGGTAACGGTTCATCAACGAGTACCAAAGAATCGAATGCGCTTATGTGTATCATTCCGTCACCGTGTGTACGGGGCATTTGAGGGTTCACTTGGGCAATGACGTGCTTGGCTGAATCCACAGCCGATCGTGCAATGTCCACTGCAACGCCTAGTGAGCAAAATCCATGCTTGTCCGGTACGGAAACGTGAACAATTGCAACATCAAGAGGTAAAATATTCTTCTTGAAAAGCTCAGGAATTTCACTCAAAAACACGGGGACATAATCAGCACGATTTTCATGAACCGCTTTGCGGACTGCTTCGGAAATGAAAAGGGAATTAATTCGAAAACTTTGAGCGTACTCCGGCTTTGTAATTTCAATGTCGCCAAAAATACCCAGCATTACCAGTTCTACATTTTGGAGTCGGTCTGATTGTGTTGCCAGTTTGTTGAGTAAATATAATGGTGTTCCGGCATTACCTTGTATGAATACCCTATTACCTGACTGAATTATTTGGAGTGCTTCTTCGGGGGATGTATAGTGGAGTTTTGAATTCATAATCAGTTATAGCTGTTTCTTTAGAGTAACGTTAACTGTATTGTGAATAACACAGTGAAGCATTATAGGATTACTACGCAAAATTACAACATCTAACCCAAAATATAAGTGTTAATATCTGTATTCTAATGCTTAGAAGTTGTAATACATCACAATCAGATAATAGAGGTTTTCAGCGGAGGTAAGGTGGAAGTTCGGCGGAGGAATATTCGAAACGGTTGATGAAGAGCATTTTTTAATTGTAGGGCTTTACCGTATTACTACAACTTTGTTCATATAGCATTCCCTACCATTGGTAATTTTCACAAAATATACACCGGATGCAACAGGTTGGTTGTTCAAATCAGAACAATTCCATTGCCATGAGGCATACTCGCGGTTAGGGTTAGTTTTCTCACTATAAACGACCGTTCCGAGTGAATTTAGAATTTCCATTGACAGATGATTTTGTGCTGGTGTATTGAAGACAATGGTTGCACTGGTCTGAGCAGGGTTCGGTTTTACATCAATGGAAGGTGTATTGTTTACTTTAGTGTTTTCTTCTATTCCAACTTGGATTGGATGTGAGAATATCCCCGAACTTAGTGAGTAGTATGAACCGCTGGGCGATGTTATCAAGTCCAAAGCTCTAACCATATATTCAACCCCCAAAACTGCCGTTGAATCTGTCCATGATAGTGACGAGGTGGAGGCAATGCGGATGTATTCACCTCCTATTTCTTTGCGATAAATATAATATCCCGTTACACTTTCTGTAGGGGCATCCCATGATAAGGCAGCAAGATTGCCGGATTCGACAATGCGAAGATTGCTTGGCATCGCAACAATGTTCATTTTTAGAGTAGGGTCGCCCATAAGCGCAATATGTGTACCGCGTGAGTACGAATTGCTTATATATATCGAGCCGTCATTGTTTTGTGAAAGTAGGGTGCAATAACCAAGTGTAGCACCCATCCCCAGCGGGTGAACCCGCCATATAGGTCGTCCGCTCCACATGGTTGCAAGGGCGGCAGGTTTCGAAGCGAGTGCTGCACGCAGAATGTTGTTTTTTGAATCCCAATCACCACAATAGCTACCGAAAAGCATCATAAATACGGCATTAACAGGGCGGTCGGAAAACTGCTCGGTATTACCAACACCACCAATGCTTGAATAATAGCTTGGACCACAGCCATAACCCCAAATATAGGGCTTCACAGTAGGAATTGCTAAAATCTTTCCTTCGTTTATAGCTGAATTACCAACTAAGCCGCCGAAATTACTCCAACCGGACTGAGCAAATGATTCTCCACCATAAACTCCAAAATTATCATCAATAATTGCTTTGTTTTCGGGTACTGTTTTCTTTGTTCTGTAGTTGATGTTACGATTGAGATAATCTCTCAGTAATTGTTCCTCCGATTGTTTGACCTCCGGAAGATTAAAAAAGTCTACGCGTCCGATCGGAATATCAATATCGCTCACAATTGTAGATTGGTCGAATTTCCCGTCCAAACGCTTGTTCCAATTTTCTGTACGGTCGCTTACTGAATCTGAAACATACAAATCAGACCAACGAGCGTCAATCAATGACGGAGATACATCACCGTAATAACAATCCGTTGCCCATGCGCCGATATGGTCGGAATGGTTATCAGGCGCAAAATTACCCGAATAAGGTACGGCAACGCGACCAAGGAGCAGTACAGCAGAAAGAGAACTGTCAGATTCATATTCTTTTTGGATACTGCCCTTAACTTCTTTTACTTTTTTAGGTGAGAATTGTTCCGCTCTGCTTACCTTTTTTGTAATTACAGTCCATCCGTCACCTGTAAGAGTTTGTATAAAAGTATCTACCAGTTTTCCCAGTGCAGCAGCATTGACGTCATCTATTATCAGCAGCATTTTACCCTGTGTTTCGGCAGGAGGAACTTCAATTCCTGCGGCTATATATCCAAAACCGCTTACATCTTTATTTGCAATACGTACATTCTTTGCAATTTGATACTCATAGAGCTGTCCGAAAAGTATTGTTGTATCTGTATAGGCATCTGTAGAACCGGGTACAGTTGCCAGTTCTACCCAGCCGGAATATTGTTTCCTGCGGCTAATCGTATAGGTCATTGCCGAGGAGTCATGCAGCCAATGAAGGGTAATTCCAATAAGAGGGGAGGGGAGAATTTCTGTAGAAACAGTTACGGAATAATGACGTATTGTAAGAACTGAATCTTGACAATAAAGTGAACCGGCTGCAATGAGCAACCCCAAAATTGCTATTCTAAGCAGTGCCATTGTGAGATGAAAATTGGATTTAGATTCGTCGCAAGTAGTATAAGCAGTTCTTATACTCTGTTAGTGCCGGTTTTGTTTCCTTTTTAGTAAAAAAACTTATCAAATATTCAATGATGATGATTAATTATTCAGGTTTACTTCAGATACCGGTTGATTTACAGGCATCATTATAGTAAATTCAGTTCCTTCACCCACAGTACTGTCTACTTGAATTGTTCCGTGATGGAGTTCTACAAATCGTTTCACAATAGGCATTCCAAGTCCTGTTCCTTTTTCTCCGGCAGTCCCTGAACGTTGGTGTTTGCCGAATTTTTCAAAAACATTAGGCAGGTGTTCAGGAGGAATACCGATTCCTGTATCACGAATACTGACCCGAAGCATGGATGAACTGTTATCATGTGTAGGTTCAAAACCAACATTGACTGTAACAGTTCCGCCTTTTGGTGTAAATTTTATTGCGTTTGAAAGAAGATTATTGAATACTTGGACTAATTTGGGTTCGTCAGCATTAATGAGAATAACCGGGCTACTATAAACATCAACGAGAGTAACCCCTTTGTTGAGAGCCACATTTTTTTGCAGACGAACGCAACTCCGAATCATGAGGGCAATATCAAACTCCATCGGCATAATTTGTAATTTCCCGGACTCTATTTTTGCCAAATCCAGCAGGTCGTTCACTAAATGTAAAAGATTAGAAGCAGTTGAAGAGATAAGCTCTGAAAATTCACGTACAGTCTCAACGTCATTTGCTTCATTACCCTTAAAGAGGATTTCTGATAAACTGTAAATCCCGCTTAGTGGTGAGCGCAGGTCATGGGATACGATTTGCATTAACTTGTCTTTTTCTTCATTGTGGTGAATTAATTTTTCGATATGCTCTTTGCGCTCTAGTTCCAAATGTCGGATACGTAAATGAACCTTTACTCTGGCAAGAACCTCCGCCTCTTGAAACGGTTTGGTGACATAGTCCACCCCGCCGGCTTCTAATCCTTCCACTTTAGTTTCTGCTTCAGACAATGCGCTCAAGAATATTACAGGAATATCATTAAGTGTATCAATTTTCTTAATACGTTTACAAACTTCAAACCCATTCATGTCTGGCATCATAACATCTAAGAGTATCAAATCAGGGATACGTTTTTCAAGCATACGCAATGCTTGCTCACCACTAAATGCAGCTAGCACCTGATAGCCGCTTGAACGTAGTATTTGCGAAATAACTGCTACATTCTGTTCAATATCATCCACAACCAGGATAACTTTTTTAGGACTTTCCATAGAAAAAAAACCTTTCTAATGTTTCAATAAGTGATGAAGAGTACTTGCAAAAATACTCTTATTTATGACAAATTTAAGAACTTGATTCCAAACTATCAGTAATAGCCATCAAAAGTTTATAATTTGAGAGAACAACTGCTTTTCGAAGGTCGTTCTCTACTTGGATATATTGCGAAGTTCTCGGCAATTGACCAAGCAGTCTTTGAATGAGGTCAAAATCTTGAAATTCAATTGCTTCTGATAGCTCTACTCGTATTTGGTCGGGTAATTCTTGAATGAGTTTCGCGATGTCTGTCACACTTAATTCTACCTTTGTAGAGGAAGTTGCGCCATCTTCCCCACCTTCTTCTTCGTCTTCATCTCTGATATACTCTACATGAATAAACTCCCCGATCATCATAAGCAATTCATCTTCTAAAAATGGCTTGCGAAGATATTCACTAAAGCCCATTCCCATTAATTCGTCACGTTTACCGTCGAATCCGCTTGCGGTTAAAGCGATAATGGGAAGTTCGGCATATTCCGGCATTTCGCGAAGAATTTTAGTTGCTTCATCACCACACATATCGGGCATAAGAATATCCATCAGAATAAGATCCGGCTTAAATTCTTTTACTTTGTCAAGAGCAGCCCTGCCCGTGTCTGCTTCATCGCAAGTGAATCCGAGCGGCTCTAGTAAACCTCGTGCAACAATACAATTAGTTGCAATGTCATCCACTACTAATATTCGCCAATTCCTCTCGCCTTTTATTCCTGTAACTGGTTTTGATCCGGGCATTTTTGTGACAAGTGCGGCTTGATGCACCTTCATTGGAAGCTCAAATCTAAAGGTAGAGCCAACCCCTAATGCACTTTGAATTGCTATTTCACCACCCATCATACGAATAATCTTATCGCAAATTGCCAAGCCAAGTCCTGTGCCGTCACTATATATTCCCGAAACCTGTTTGAATGGTTGGAAAATAGTATGTACTTGCTCAGGTGGTATTCCTCGACCTGTATCTGTTATTGAAAACTTTATCCATGCAGTTTCTTCTGCTTCAGTGCCCACTCTGGCTATTGAACGTCGTGTTTCTACAATCGAAATATTTATACTTCCTACAGTAGTAAATTTAACTGCATTGGAAATAAGATTAATAAGTACTTGTTTGAATCGTTTTTGATCTCCTACCACAAACCGGAGGTCTTGACTAATTGAATCAATATGAAAATCAAGTTTCTTTTCTTTGCACCTGAGCGTAAACATTTCTTCAATATCAGCAAATAATTCATGGAGATCAAATTCTTCGTAGAGCAACTCCATATGTCCTGCTTCAATTTTTGAAATATCCAGCACATCATTAATCATATCCAACAAATGATTGCCGCTGCGATACATCATACTGATATAATTTCGGCTTTGCTCAGGGAGTGTTTTGTCTTTCTGGAGAATTTGTGCGAAACCCAAAATTGCATTAAGCGGAGTTCGGAGTTCGTGCGACATACTCGAAAGGAAAGTAGATTTAGCATGATTGGCAACTTCCGCAGATTCGCGGGCATGAGTAAGCTCTACGTTCTTAAGCTCTAAATCTTGTGCTTGGTATTCGAGGTTTTCTTGAGCATCATGTCTTCCGATTGCCCCAGCCAAACTTGCAGCGATACTTTGGAGAGCAACACGCTCCCATTCCTCCCATATACGTTCTTCGTGAAAATCATATAAACCAATAAACCCCCATAGATTTTCTTTTAGAATCACAGGAGCAACAAGTAGCGAATGCATACCTACTTCTATAAGGATTGCACGTTCACTTTCAGGGAAACTACTCCTTGTTCCATAAATAATCGAACCATCCGAAAGAAGTTTATACCATCGTTCCAAGTCAATGTCTGTATATCGAACCTCCGTGTACTGCGGTTTGTCAAATTCAAGGGATTCGTTGTTCCATTCGGCTATCAGGCGCATCGTCGGGACTTTGTTTTCGGATAGATATGATCTGCAAAAATAGACACGGTCTGCATTTGCTGCTTGCCCAATGATGGCAACCGTATCTTGCAAACCCTCTTCAAAATTATGAGCAGTGATGAGGTGCTGCAATGCATGAGAAGTACCTTCGAGCAATATATCGCGTCTCTCTAATTCTTGAAGTGTTTGTTTCTTTGCGGTTATATCAGTTGCAATACCTAAATACCCCATGATCTCCCCGCTCACATTTCGCATTGCACTGAGTGATAGCATGACCGGGAAACGACTGCCGTCTTTGCGAACATATATCCATTCGTCTTCATATAATTGTCCAAGTTTTGCTTTCGCAACAAATGTTTCAAATCCCGGGGGTATTTCGAATCCCAGTTCGATAGATAGCATCGCAGAACGTTCTACAACTTCATTCAGATCGTGAAAAATTGCCGGTGATAGCTTCCCTACAAGTTCATCGGCAGTATAGCCCAGTGACTCTTCAGCAGCCGGATTAAATGTCGTAATAATTCCTTCGAGAGAAGTTGCAATTATCATGTAATTAGAACTGTCTAGAATTGTTCGTTGCAGGAGCATAGTTTCCTTCAGGACTTGCTCTGTTTTCTTGCGTTGGGTTACATCAATACTTAATACGGCAACACCAATCACGTCTTCACCTTCATAAATAGGTGAGAGAGACATATCCATATAATTTTGAACATTATTGATAACATAAGATTGCTCATCAATAAATGATTCACCGGCAAAGGCACGGTTGTACAGATTTGTCCAATATTCTGCTAAGTCAGGATGAATCAAATTAAAAGAAGATTTGCCGAGTTCAAGAGTATATCCTGTTAGATCCTGATACCCTTGAGCACATGATTTATTCATCAAAATGATATTCAATTCCCTATCTACCGCCCATATTGAATCCTTGGTATTATTCATCCATGCGTCAAGGTTTGCTCTCGAACGGCGAATTTCTTCTTGCTGCTTTTTATATTCAGTGATGTCTTTTGCCGACGATGCAACTCCTGTAACGTTCTCATCATCATAGATTGGATTGAATGTTATTTCAAAAAATGTAATTTCGCCTTCAGGCGAAACTGCAGGGTATTCTATTGAAAATGTCTCGCCCGATAATGCACGATTATATAATCCCGTTAGTGCAGTTACATTCTCTTCGACACCTAATGTTAGCGAATCTAAGAAACTGTCTCCTTCTTGAATTGTTCTGTTTGTGTATAGTTTGAATAATTCTTTGAAATGATTATTACATGCTAAGATGGTATAGTTGGTATCAGTAGACCATATAGCATCTTTCGTACTATTTATCCATGCGTCAAGATTTGCTTTCGAGCGGCGAATTTCATCTTGTTGGTGTTTGCGCTGTGTTATATCTTTTGCGAAGGCAGCTACTCCGGTTATTTCCTCACCTTCATAAATTGGATTAAATGTTAGTTCAAAAATCTTAATCTCGTCGGTGTTGAGAACAGCAGGGTACTCCAGTGTAAATGATTGACCAGATAATGAATTGTTATATAACCCTTTGAAATCCTCCCTTGTTTCCAAAGGTATATTTTCAATAAAATTATCACCTTTTTTTATTTCGATATCATAGAATAATTTAAACAATCCTATAAAACGACTGTTGCAGGCAAGTATATTATAGTTCTGATCCACAGACCAAATTGCATCTTGTGTATTATTCATCCATGCGTTAATATTTGCATTGGAGCTCAGAAGTTCTTGCTCTGCTTTTTTGCGCTTGGTAATTTCCGAAAACGATACGACAACCCCATCAAGTTTAGAATCTCCATTTTTATAAAGAGGTTGGGTATTAACTGACATCCATATTAATTCGCCATCAGACCTGTTGAGCCCCATAATATATCCTGATATCGGCTGCCCTGTTGTAAGCGATATTATAACAGGATATTCATCAATTTGATAAGGAGTACCATCTTCATGTATCATCTGCCATATCTGATCACGAGATGTTAGTCCAATCATTTGGTCATGAGTAAGCCCTAAAATTCTTTCAGCACTGGCATTGGCGGCTATAGTTTTTCCATCAGCATCTTGTATCACAATTCCTTCTTGAAGAATGCCAACTACATTGCGATATTGCTCTTCGCTTTCTTCAAGGAGTGCTTGAGTTTTCTTGAGGATTGTTGTATCTCTGGCAACGATTTCATTACTCAAATCAATCTGTTTTTGGCTGTTTTGCCTGAAATGGTATGCCCATAAACCACAAATATAAAAAATAATGGCAGCAAGTATAACATGGAATATAAATGTTTGTAAATCCATGTAATTTAACTGTGTAAAATAAAATTTATCATAACCGATAAACTGCATGTATCCAAATATTGCGTGATGAATAACTACAACCAACACAATCGGAATTTGCATCTTCCAGTTCTGGTATGTAATAAGAACTGCACTACCTATGAACGCTACAAAGTGCATTTCGAACATCCCATGCATCTGGTATATGAACTGAGCCATGAATATACCAAGTATCGTACTGAACACATACTGATACATATTTGATTCAGGCAGTAGAATTTTAGCTGAATAATATGCAACAACTGAAAAACCGCCTACTCCTATTGCAATAAGCCATGTATCATAATATACAGCTAAAATTAATCCAAATGAAAAATAAGCGGCAATGAAATAATTTGCCATGTTGTCAGACTTTTTTTTCATCTGCAAAAGAAAGTCATCAAGACTAAAAGATGACACGGATGTTTCGGATAATACTTTTGAATTATTCATTTTGGTTTAACACAATTGGAAATAAGTTCACAGCCATACGCCGTGGATGCATTTTTATCAAAAGAAGGAGTTTTAGAATTGTGAAGAAGAGAGTCCAGAGCTATCTGCGCATAGTTGGTTTTTTTGTCTGTGCAGTAGCGGCTTTTATTGTAATTGCCACGATAATAGAGATTGCCGTCTGGAGTAAGTAAAGCGGCTTGGGGAGTGGAATACACTCCGCAGAATGTAGCAATGGATGTATCAAATAAAACAGGTATTTTTAAGTTGAATTTATCTTGAATCTTTTCAACGGTATAATCTTCATCATCGGTCAATACTACAAGAGCAAAGTTCGCCTTAGAGCCGTATTGTTTTACTAACGATTTTACATGCGGTATATTAAATCGTGAGCAGGGACAATCAGGATTAAAAAAGTGCAAGAACACGGGCTTGTTGTTTCTTTCGATTACCTTGTTATTGATATGTATGTACTCGCCCATGCTTACAGCGTGGTAGTTTGACGGTATTGGTGTTGGTAAACTATACTTGTATTCATTGTGCCAAAAGAGAAAAGATATGCATATACATAAAAGGATAAGCCACATTGTAAGAATAATAATTCTGCTTTTTTTATTTTTCATTTTGAATTGTCCTGAAATAAGTTGACAGATAATTAATGAATCCCAGTTGCCCCATGAACTGGGATTTTTTGTAAATGAACCTGATTGGGAGTTTTAAATTTCAATGCCCAATGAGGTCGTTGATGTTGTATAGTTTCACTGATTCTGCTACTAGTCGTTCTGCTATTTCTAACGAGGGTAATACACGTCCTAAACCGAATTCCTCTTTCATCGTTCTATTCATTCGTTCTGCTAATGCGTTTTCATATTAAAAATACGACACTGACTATCCCGCCTAAAAGAATCAATAGGAGAATTACTTCTAGAGTTGTAGTAATCATAAGAGTACTTAATGTAAGTGTTACATTTTTTACCGTATATTCCAAAGAATAAAAATATAGTGACTTTTGCTTGTGTCAATTAATCCCCAAAAATATCCTTCGGCAACTGATAAGCAGTGTGAGCATTGTAAGTTGAATTTGCACATTACGCCGGATATGAGTGATAGCATTTTCAACCGCGACAATTGCTGCGGCATAATCTGCACCTATAAAAGCATTTGCAAACTTTTCGATGGTCTCACGCTGATCAATATTGATAATCGGAGCATTTTGCCGAGCAATTGTAAATGCATGGCAATCGCGTATCCACATCATTAATAACATCAACATCATTTCAACGCGTGTACGGTCTTTTTCTCCTGTCATTTTTTCCAGATGAGAAAGCACATCAGCACGATAGACGTTTTTTTTAAGTGCTGCACGAAGTAAATCAACTACTTCATGTCGCATACGCCTCATATTCTCATCTAAAAACTCACAAGCCCGTGAATAGCTCCCTTGAGCAAAAGAACTGATAAGCCGCGCTTCTTCTGATGGTACATTCATGCGTTCGGATAAGGCAGCGGCTATGTCGTCGTCTGGTAAAGTATCGCAGTAAATCTGCTGGCAGCGCGAAAGAATAGTTTGTGGCAAAGAATCGTGGCGAGCGGTTGTAAGTATCAAGGTTATTTCGTCGTGCGGCTCTTCGAGTGTTTTTAGAAAAGCATTTGCAGCTTCGGTTGTCATCTCGTCAGCTCCCGAGATAATTACCACACGTCGTCCCTGTTGCTGAGCGGACATTGTAACGTTTTTTTTGACATCACGGATAGAGGAAATTCTTATCTGTGAAGCATTGGGGACCATTATATTATGATATGGATTTTCGGATTTCAGTTGTAATTGCTCTTGAATAAGTTTAATCTGATCGTCGGTCATTCTGAAAATCGGAGAATCATCTCGACTGTCGGCAGATTTCCCTGCAGGAAGTGAGAATACGAATTTAATATTCGGATGTTCAATTTTATTGGCTTGAATACAGCTTTTGCAGTTATCGCACGCTTCGATGCCAGAAGCCGTTTGTAGAGGATATTGACAATTGACTGTTTTGGCAAATTCAAGTGCAAGCGCATCTTTACCCACACCCTCCATACCCCAAAAACAATATCCGTGAGGAATCTTCTGTTCGGTAATGGCACGTTGAAGAATCGTCTTCACGCGCTGCTGACCTATAATTGTATTCCAGGCCATAATGAAATGAGATAACAGGTTTAAAAAGATTGAGTGTGCTGAATATACCAACAGGAGAGAATTTTGTCCGAAACTATTGTCCTAAAAGCAAAAATGTGTAGTTTTGCTTTCATTCAAACATAATCAATTTTTTAATACAACGTACAGTTTTTTTTATTTTCAAACAAGGTCATTATGAAAGAAGTTTATGCCTGTATTTGGAGAGCTTCCGAACCCGACGAAACATTCAAATCAGAGGAGTTTGAAACTCGAATCCCACGCCTTATGGAGTGGCTCCGCAAGCTCAAAGCCGGAGGTCATCTTGTTGGATGCGGCGGTGGCGGCTTTGCGACCCATGCCGGAGGTCTGACTCTTATTTCTGCAGAATCCGTGGAAGAAGCCCTAGAACTATCGGCAGGAACTCCGATGAATGAAATCGGTACTACGGATATAATGCTATGGGATGTATTCTATGCCGATCTGTCGGTACTCGAAAATTCAGCCAGACTTGAACCTCATGTTTAATTATCGGCAATATCCAGCGCTAGTTGAATATCACGGATAATATCAATGTGATGTTCCAGTCCCGCTGAAATTCGTACTAAACCGCTCGTGATACCAACGGACAATCGCTCTTCTTCGGTCAGCTTTGAGTGTGTGGTGGATGCAGGGTGTGTTACAATTGTACGTGTATCGCCCAGATTGGCTGTCAGTGAGCATAAGGTAAGTGCATTTAAAAATATACGCCCTTTGTCCAGTCCGCCTCGTATTGAAAATGCAAGAACCCCACCACCCGCCTTCATTTGTTTTTGAGCAATAGCATACTGGGGATGCGAAGGCAGCCCCGGATACTTTACCCATTCTACTGCGGGGTGTTGTTCTAAAAATTCTGCGATTTTCAGTGCGTTCTCACAGTGCCTGTCCATTCGCACGGCGAGTGTTTCCAAACTTTTCGACAGAATCCACGCATTAAATGGCGAAAGAGCCGGACCCGTATTGCGTGCAAAAAGATAGATCTTGTGAATCAATTCATGCTTGCCGACAATAATACCACCGAGCGTTCTACCTTGCCCATCAATATATTTAGTTGCCGAGTGAATCACCAAATGTGCTCCGTATTTAATAGGCGTTTGCAGATAGGGGGTAGCAAAACAATTATCCACGATTAAAATTAGTCCGTTCTCAGATGCAAAATCACCCAGCCATTCGAGGTCAATAAGATCAAGTCCGGGATTGGAAGGAGTCTCTACGTACAGTAGTTTTGTATTGGGCTGAACAAGACTTTGCCAAGCATTTGGTTCGGTAATAGGTGCATAGGTATGGGTAATTCCCCATTTGGGCAAATACTTTGTAAGTAATGTGTGCGTTGAGCCAAATACTGCATTTGCCGATAGAATATGGTCACCGCTTTCAAGCAAAGCCATAAATCCTGCAAACACGGCTGCCATTCCCGATGCAGTTGCGAATCCTGCTTCCGCGCCCTCCATCTGCCGGATTTTCTCGATAAATTCATCGGTGTTCGGATTGGAGAACCTACTGTAAATATTGCAGTCATTTTCCTCTGCAAAAGCTCCGCGCATTTGCTCTGCATCATCAAATACAAAACTTGATGTGAGATAGAGCGGAGTAGAGTGTTCATTGTTGTGGGTACGTTCACTTTGAGTGCGAACAGCAATTGTTTCAAATTGAAATTCAGACATATATTTTTTTGATAATAGTTAATGTTTGCATTCCGGTACAAGAGCAATGAATGTGTCAGGCGATTGCAATACTTTTGAATCCATCAGTGTTTGCAGAGGAATTGTGCCGATAGTGTAGCCGTGTGTTTTTCCTGTGTACTGTTCTTCAATTGTTTGAAAATCAAGAGCCGGACTATTGTCCGGTTGTTGAAATCTGTAATAAATACGGATGACTGAATCATTATTAAAAAGCGGCTTCGTGTTCTGACTAATTTTTTTGTACTCGTACCGATAATTATAGGTAATAGCCGAAATATCCGACAGCACTGCCGAACCGGTCGGGAAGCTCCCCGCACCTTTTCCCCAGAAAAACTGCTTATCCGAAAAAACACCTTCTACCTCAACACCGTTATATTCATTAGAAACTTGGTAGAGTTTGTGATCAGTATTCACAAACTGCGGTACTACCCACATTGAAAGGTCATTACCAGTTCTGCGACTTTGTGCGACAAGTTTGAGGTGATACCCTTTTTCACGAGCGTATTGAAAATCATGTTGAGAGACGGTTTCTATACCGTAGTTAAACACATTTTCGGGCTTGATAAACGTACCGAAAGCATGGGCAGTCAAAATGCAGAGTTTATATTTTGCATCAAATCCCGCTACGTCCGATCGAGGATTGCTTTCTGCAAAACCCAACTGCTGTGCTCCTGAAAGTGCATCGGAATACGATTCACCTCCCTCGAACATTTTAGTAAGAATATAATTCGTTGTACCGTTAAGGATTCCCTCCACACCGTTCAGGAGGTCATTGTCGTAGTATTCTTCAAGATTGCGAATAATCGGAATACTGCCGCCGCATGATGCTTCGTAGAGAAACGGGACACCGCATTTTTGTTGAAGTTCAAGTAATTCATCAAAATGCTCTGCAATCATTTTTTTATTTGCCGATACGACGGGCTTGCCCCAGAGCATTGCCTCGCGGACAATTTCAAATGCTTCATCTGCATTATCAATGAGTTCGACCACGAGGTTAATATCCTGATTATCCAAGATGTCCTCGCGGTCGTAAGTGAAAAACTCTGCCGGAAGCGTTCGTGTTTTGTCGCGGTGCTTCACACAAATCTTTGAAATAACGGCTTCTTTCAAGCCGCGCGTTTGATGCAGGACAGTATAAAGACCTTGCCCCACACAACCGAAACCAAACAACCCGATATTGAGATGGGTTCTCATGAATTATTCTCCTGTGATTCTGAAAGAAAATCTTGTAATAGTATTTGTAATTGATTGAATTCTATGAGAAATCCGTCGTGTCCGAACGGCGATGATATTTCGTGGTATACTGCATTTGGAATATGCTCTGCTATGAAACGCTGCTCTTCGGGGGGGAAGAGTATGTCGGATGATATTCCAATTACCAAACAGCGTGCAGTGATTGAACGTAGCACATCTTCGAGTGATGTTCTGCCGCGTGCAAGGTTGTGGCTGTCCATTGCTTTGGTGAGAGTCCAATATGCCTGAGGAGAAAATCTACGTACTAATTTTTCCCCTTGATACCGCAAATACGACTCTGCACGAAAGTATTGGAGCGAAGTGCCGCTGTCGGGCTGAGTTGCTGAAAATGTTGGGTAATTTCGGTAGGAAAGCATTGCTATTGACCGTGCTGCACGAAGTCCGGCAATACCGGCACCGGAAGTGTTATCCCAAAGGGTGTTGTCGGCTTCAAGTGCAAAGCGTTGAGCGGTGTTGAACGCAATACCCCACGGAGAATGACGGGCATTTGTGGCAAGAACTGCTATAGATTCTACATTGTCGGGATGTGTAACTGCCCATTCAAGAGCTTGGTGTCCGCCCAGCGACCCGCCTATAACCAGTTTTATTGTTTCAATGCCCAGCTCCTCACGAAGGAGTTCGTGTGCAGCGACCATATCACGAATGGTAACGAGCGGGAAACTACTGCCGTACCGTTCACCGGTTTCAGGATTGATACTTGCTGCCCCGCTTGTACCGTAGCACGAACCGACGATATTAGCACATACGACGAACCAATCGTCAGGATTAAAGAATTTACCGTCGCCTACTAGACCGCTCCACCAGTCGGTGACGTCAGAATTCGCGGTTAGCGCATGGCATACCCATACCACATTATTGCGAGTTGGAGAGTATGTACCGAAAGTATGGTAGCCGATTTCAAGTTGGGGAAGTGTAGCCCCGCATTCTAGACGAAATGGTTCTGGAGATAGAAAACGTTGGGACATAAAATAATAAATCTGATTGAAACAAAAACAAAAAAGCCGCTTCTGCACGTGGCAGAAGCGGCTTGTAAATTACAATTTAGGGGAGCAGCTACCTATGTTTCCACGCAACAGGGCAATATGAAGGCATCATGTGCATCATCATACACATTTGCATCATAGTTGAGCGTTTAGAAACTGTATTTCTGCTGATATTTGACATTGTTTAGGGGTTTTGATTAACTAATTCGTAGCACAAACATACGGTAAAAGTGGGGAGACTTCCAAATTTTTCTAGGTTTTTAAGATTTTTCATCAATCATTTTTTCAAAAGCACCGAGTAATTTTTCAATTTCAATTTTTGTTGTTGCATCAGTTATCTTACATTCATTACTAACCTTAGTTTTCACAAAAGAAATAATCAATTGAGTCTCATCGGTTATCTTCGCTTCGATTATTTTGAGTGTTTCCATAAGAGAGGCATGACCCTTCTGTCCAACTGATGAAGCAGTTATTAAAGCAGTAGGTTTGTGCGAAAACTCACATGAAGAAACTGTCCAGTCAATTGCATTTTTCAGTGTACCGGGAACTCCCATCGCGTATTCGGGGGTACAAATTAAAATTCCGTCGGCTTGCCGTAATAACTGACGGAATTCGGTAACTTGTTTTGGCGGATTATCATTATCAAGGTCGGGGTTAAAATGAGGGATTTCAGAAAGCCCACCAAAGATTTTTATAGTAAAGATGTCTGATGTTAAATCTGCAATTGCCTTAATCAAATTTAGATTTGATGAACTAGCCCTTGTACTCCCGCAAATAGCAATAATATTCTTCTTGTCTGTCATGTTCTTGGAATTTTACTATCCGGTTTTATTAAGAAAAAATACTATTCATTCTTGAAAAGTAAAACTACCAATTCAAACTACCGACAGCTTGAACTTTTTGATTCCCCGTCACAATTTCGCCGATTTCGTAGCAGTTGATATTTTGTTCCAAAATATGATTCATAATCCTGCTTTTATTTGCTTCTGGACACACTATTACTAATCCTATGCTCATATTAAATGTTCGCAGCATTTCGTTTTCGGCTACATTACCTTCTTGTCTTATTTTTTTGAATACAGGAAGAATTTGATATTTCGACAAGTCAATAACTGCGTCGGTATTTTCGGGCAAAATTCTGTCTAAATTTTCTCTAATTCCGCCACCGGTAATGTGTGCAAGTCCCGTAATTATTTTTTCAGGGAATAAATTCTTAATTGTGTTGTAGTAGCATCTATGAGGTTCGAGCACGAGGTCAATGAAGGTTTTGCCGCCGATGACGTCATTAACAATATCAGGTTTTTGTTTGATTAACTGACGTATAAGCGTATATCCGTTGGTATGTACTCCGCTTGATTCAACACCGATAACAACATCGCCAACATTAATTTTTGAACCATCTATTATCTCATCTTTTTCAACAATACCTGTTATACTTGATGTAAGGATATACGTACCTTCGTTTATTACACCCGGCTGTTCGGACGTCTCACCACCGGTTAAAATACAGTCCTGCTCTTTGCACGCTTCTGAGATGGCTTTTACCAAACGCTTTACTTTCTCCTTTTCTATTTTCCCGCAAATAATAGCATCTTGAATCGTAAGTGGTTTTGCTCCCATTACAATGCAATCATTTATTAGGTGGTTGATCATATCATAGCAAATGCTTTCTATCCTGTCATATTGAAATGCAAGTACTTGTTTTGAACCCGGTTCCTCCGTTTTTTGCACAAGTACAGGGTTTCTATATTCAGGAAAAGAAAAATCATAAAGTGAAGAAAATGCACTCTGCGAATTAAGCACACGCTTGTTTGTAGTGCGCAGACTCTCTGCCATCTCTTGCTTTGTTTTGTTTGCCGTATCAATATCTACTGTGTATTTTAACGCTTCAGCCATAATGTATATGATTTTAATGTATAATGAAGTTGTTTTGTTTATCAAAATATGATGTTTTAACCATCAAATATGTTTTTATACCCCGAACTGGCTCAAATGATGGTCAAGATGCTTTGAAAGCATATTATTCCACTCGGTTTTGGTCAGATGTCCAAAGGATAGTGATTCTTTGTTGTCAAAATGATTTTCACCGAGTTCAAGGGTTTTATTGATGTAATTTATCAGCCGTGTTTTCTCTTTTTCAAAATCTTTTTGGTCTGTAATGATAAAAGCAGGAGCAGTTCTAATGCTATGTTTATAAGTAACTTCATTTACAACCCCTTTCTTCACGAGCAATTTGAAAAGTAATCTCATGAGTGCCGGCGGCTTCGGGTGTTTGTTCTCATAAATCATTTCATAGCTGACACACAGATGAGCGAGCATCTGACCGACCGACATTTTGCCCCACAGCCCTTGGGATGCAGGGGTTAATTTGTTGATACGACCGATGAATTCTTTTACATCGTTTGGATTGAATACATTTTTCATTTTTTCCATCTCCACGAACTAATTGATTAAATGAATGTTTAGCTGTTATGAAAGAGAGCCGCAGGATTTAAAAACATACGAAACTTCGGTTTTGAAATTGCGCCGATTCTATGATAAAATTTAATAGCCCGCTCATTAAAATCAGGAGTTTGCCATTGAATTTGCATGATACCTAAAGACAGGGCATGACTTGCTATGCTGCGTACAAATTCTTCGCCGATTCCTAAACTCCGTGCCTCCGGCTTCAAATATAAGCAATCCATGTGAATATAGAAATCTGTATCCCACGTAGAGAATTCTTTCATATAGGTTGTGTAGCCAACTATAGATTGGTTGATTTCTGCTACTAGACAGAAGAGCCGTGGATTTGGTATGAATAAAAATGATGATAATTTTTCTGCTTTCCCTTCGGTGGAGTAGGTGGCTTTTTCATATTCAGCGTGTTCTGCACAAAGTTCTATTATTGCTGAGATATCGTGAGGTTCGGCGGGGCGGATGAGGTAGTTCATAACTTGCTATCATCATTGAATATGAAATTATAGGTCAACAGAGAGAAGGTGTTCAGATTTAGTATGATAATAAATTATACCTTGTATATTCACCAATTGAAGCGTCAGAATGAATATGCAATCTCAGAGTGTATATTTTATAGCAATCTAAATATTAGCTGAGTTTGAAATTATTAATATTAATAAGTAATACTTATAATTAAGGTTAAACTATCTTTCTGGATTTATACTTACAACCTCGTAAGCCGTGACCCGATAATCTTATATGCACCGAAGCAGCAAACCAAAAATAACCCAATGCCGAGCCAAAGACTGATTTCCTGTGCTACAACAATAAATGCAATTGTCAGAATAAATGCAGAAGCTGCTATTAAAACCAAATTTAATGCCATCATATAGTTATCGCTTTAAAGTTTATTGAATAATTGTAAGTTCGTAATCTAAAGCCGGAACTTTTCCCTCTATCGCCGACTTGACTAATTCCATATACCATTGCGGAGTACTGGTAGCACCGCTAATCCCTATATTTTCAGCTCTTTCAATCCATTCTGGCTGAATTTCCGAAATATCCTCGATAAAATATGTACGGGGATTTGCTGCATGGCATACATCAAAAAGGACTTTCCCGTTGGATGACGCTTTGCCCGCTGCAAAAATAACAACATCGTTCTCTGCAGCAAACTTCGCAAGATGATTTTCACGTCCAGATACCTGCCCACAAATTGTATCTTTTGCATGAAATTCTGTCGCAATAGACTCCATTGTGTCTATAACTAACTCGGCTGCAATACGTTCCTTGAGTGCTTTCGTAATCTCTACAAATGTCGGTCTGTCCATTGTCGTTTGCGAAAACAGTACTGTCTTTTGTTTCAAGTCTATATTTTCTAAAGCGTCCTGAACATTTTTCACAACGACACATTCATCATTGCACACACCTCGAACCCCGAGAACCTCTGCATGGTCTTTTTTCCCGAAGACAACTACTTGATACCCCTGTGTGTAGAATTTCCGAGCTCGTTCTTGAAGTTTTGTAACCACCGGACAGGTTGCATCAATGATTTCAATTCCCAAATCCAATGCTTTGCGATACGTTTCGGGCGGTTCGCCATGAGCGCGGATAAGTACTTTTGCGTCGGTGTTCGCGATACGTTCAAAGTCAGCCACAGAGATTGTTTCCAGCCCCTTTTGTTCAAGCCGTTCAATTTCGCGCGGGTTATGAATAATATGTCCGAGTACATACACCTTCCGGTTCTGAGCCAAAGTTTCTTCAGCAATTTGAACCGTGCGGACAACGCCCCAACAAAAGCCGGAATATTTATCTATGGTAACGGTCATCGGTTATAAGTCGTAAGGAATAAGTTGTAAGGAATATGACTTAAGAATAGTAAACTGTTTGGAGTATCTGATTAGGGCAATCTAAGCATTTTTTGAACTATATCTATAATATTTTCTTGGGTAGTTGCTTCTTGCACTCCGCTTTGCATATTCTTAACGGTAATTTGTCCGGAATTTCGCTCATTTTCCCCAATAATAATTGTGATTGCAGCGCCAAGTCGGTCTGCCTCACGCATTTGTGCTTTGAGGGAACGTCCTTGTACATCCATTACGGTAGAAATTCCGGCTTCACGGAGTTGTTGGGCAAGTGTTTGGGAATATGGAAAGGTTTCATTCTCCAGGGTAATCATCATAACATCGGGTTTGTTTTGCTTATATAACTCTGGATTGGTCTGCTCCAAAATAATCAGTATCCGTTCAATCCCCATTGCAAAACCGACTGCCGGTGTATGCTTCCCACCAAACTCTTCAAACATATCATTATAGCGTCCACCTCCGCCAAGAGCACTTTGCGCTCCGAGAGCAGTACTTACAAATTCAAAGACAGTGTGGCTGTAATAATCCAATCCTCGAACTAGACGAGGCGAGATTGTATAGTCAATTCCGGCTACAGTTAATAACCGTTGAACCGTCTCGAAGTGCGACGCACTCTCATCGTCCAGATATTCTAAAATTGTCGGTGCAGATTCAACTGCAGCGCGGTCGAGCGGGTGTTTTGAATCCAATACACGAAGCGGGTTTTTCTCCAGCCGTTCCTGACTTTCGGGTGAAAGCAAGGATTTCTGCCCCAAGAGATATTCTACTAATTTTTCGCGGTAACGGGTACGTACCTCACGATTGGCGAGTGTATTGATTTCGAGCGAGAATTCCTTGAGACCGATATCCGAAAGCAATTTTGCTACCAGCAAAATCACCTCAACATCTGCCTCCGGTGCAGCCGAACCGATACATTCAGCACCAAATTGGTGAAACTGGCGGTAACGTCCTTTCTGCGGACGTTCATACCGGAAAAATTCGCCAACATACCACAACCGTTGTAACTGATTTGTTGCTGTGAGATTATGTTGAATTGCTGCCCGAACAACACTTGCCGTCATTTCGGGACGCAAGGTTAGCGAATCTCCGCCTTTATCGGGGAAAGTGTACATTTCCTTACCCACAACATCCGTATTCTCACCGATAGCGCGTACAAATATTTCCGTACTCTCAAAAATAGGTGTTCTAATTTCCTGATAGCCGAACAGGGCAGAAACACGCCTGCACGTATCTTCGAGTTCTTGCCAGGCGTTAATTGTAGCAGGGAGAATATCTTTTGTACCGCGAGGAGATTGCATCATAATTGTATATAGGAACTTTATTGTTACATACTGTTGCGTTTAGGTACTGTAATTGAGATACAGTGTGGAAAACCATGTGGAAAACTTATGTGTAAAAAACCTGACACTATGTAAGTATTGGCAGATATAAAAGAGGCAATTCTGCATTAATTTCAGAATTGCCTCATTAACAATAAGTAATTTCTGTTATTTAACAAATTTTTTATAGCGGTCGTTGATACGTCCCCAATGAAGATTTGCGAGGAAATTATCTACATATTTAGCACGACCCGGACCGTCTTTATGGTAGTATGCGTGCTCGAAAACATCACAGGAAATGAGAGGAATCCCACCCCAAATAGCTCCATAATGATGCTCATCCACGAGTACATTCAGGAGTCGTCCGCTATACAATTGGTCATAGGTTAGCACGCCCCAGCCAGATAGTTTAGCTGATACGCAAGCTGCCTTGAAGTCTGCTTTCCATGCATCAAAACTGCCAAAATTCTTCTCGATTGCTGCAAGAATTTCGGGTCCTTTTGCTGCATCGCCGTCGCCGCCGAGTACCTCCCAATAGACATCATGGAGTACTGTACCGCCGTGATTCCATGTCTGACGGCGTTTCAATTCACCAATGTGTGAATAATTGCCGTTGGCCGCGCTACGGTCAGCAGTTTCGAGTTCACCTTCGATTTTATTGAGAAATGTTACATATCCCTTGTGGTGTGTGTTGTAGTGCCAGTCGGAGGTTTCAGGCGAAACCACATTTTTTAGCAGTTCTTTTGCTTCTTCGTCCGAATACGGACGGGGATTGAATTTCCACTCATAAGCCATGAGAATGTCTCCGTATAATATTGTATAAATGTACCATTAGTGTCATAATAATAATGAAGTTACTAAAATTGTATTAAACTCCGAACGAACTGCCGCAACCGCAGGTTTTGGTAGCATTCGGGTTGTTAAATGTAAACCCGCGCCCCATTAAACCATCCGTGTAATCAAGCGTAATTCCCATTAGGTAAAATATACTTTTAGAATCTATAAATATTTTCAAATCGTCAACACTGAGTACCCGGTCATTGTCTCGTGGGGCTGCGTCATAGCCGAGTGTATAGGACATACCTGAACAGCCGCCGCCCTTTACTCCAACTCGCAAACCATAATCTGCGGGAATGTTGTTTTGTGATTTAATCTTACGAACTTCACTGATTGCTTTATGAGTAACGTTAATATTGTCGTCGCTGTCCGTGCCGATAATTCCGGTCGGGATGCTGACGTGATTTGCCACGTCCATAATCATTGTTTCCATTATATTTAATCCTTAAAACTATAGAGAGAATAGATTTACTTGTTTGATAATTGTCTGCAGTTTGCGAACATATTAATAAGCAAATACAAAGTCTGAATTTAGACGAATGTATACCTGCTTGTATTGGATGTGATATGTAAATTTCAATGAGATTAAATTCACAAATAAAATAGTTCTAATTGTTTGTTTTATTTGGCATAACACTTGCTAATTATATCACACGACCTCAACATTTGTATCATTATAAGGATTTATTCCATCATGGAAACCATTAGTAAGCAGTTCACTTTTCGCGCAGTCCCTTCTTTCGGAGATGTTACCGACATGGACGTAAATTTTGTCGGTATGCCGGAAGATATTTCAAAAAGCGTAGAACGTGCCTGCCGTAGTGCCTTTAAAAAAGCACACAAATTCAGTTCAAGAGCAATGCGTTGTACTGTTAGCGACGACGGCGATATCCAACTTGATTTTTTGGAAGCCGAGCCAAGAGTACGCAAACCAAAATACGCAGTCTTAGCTGATTAAAAAAATACTGCACCATTTGCAAGCAGTCATCACAGTAATAGTATAATTAATCTGTATAACCTTCGTACTGCAAAAAAGTACGGAGGTTTTTTTTACCATAGCGTTCAGTTGATTAAAATAGAATTATCTTGCTGTTCGTTTTCTTGATGTGGTAAATTTCATACTGCCGGCATTGTATTCATAATTTAAACACCGATATGCGCTTGCTTATTATAATCATCAGTTTTATTATTGCAGGGAACGGACTCACCTCGTTTCTTCCGACGTCTTTGCAATCTGCAGTACGTTCAGAAACCGGCAAGCGATATATTCCTAATGAGGCATTCGGTTACGGAGAAAAATTAGAATATCGTGTGGGGTATAAATTCATTACAGCCGGGAATGCCTATTTTTATGTTCGACCTCAGCCGGTAGTTCGCAACGGTCAAAACTGTTATGATATACGTTTCGAGGTACGTTCTCTCAAATCACTCGATTGGCTCTATAGAGTAAAAGACGGGTATCAAACACTTCTTGATGTTGACGGTATTTTTCCCCATGAATTTGAACAACACGTTCGTGAAGGCGGGTACTCACGTGATTTCAAAGCTCAATTTGACCAAACACGAAATATAGCATTCGCCAACGATAAAGAATATCAAATTCCGCCGTATGTTCACGATATAGTCTCTGCATTCTATTATATCAGAACTCAAGATTTACGTTCCAAACGCAAAGGTGAGATCATCCAACTTCAAAATTTCTTTGACGACAAAACTAATGAACTTGCCATAAAAATTCTCGGACGGCAAGAAATTGAAGTCGGCGCAGGTACGTTTCGCTGTATCGTAATAGAACCGATGATAGTAGAGGGCGGACTATTCAAAAGCGATGGACGGTTGCTTATCTGGCTTTCCGATGACGACCGTAAAATTCCTATAAAAGTAAGCACCAAAATACCTATCGGTACTATAGATAGTGAACTCACCGGCTATAGCGGCTTGCGAGGAGCTTTGGACTCAAAGTTGCCCGATTAATTTACAATCCAAGCTCTTTCAGATATTTCTCATCTCCGTTTTTATTCAATTGCCAATAAGGTAAGCGTTTGGATTTGAGTAGCTTCCCTTTTTCGATTACTACATTCCCGTCACGGAATTGATATTCAAGGATTCGTCGTGAATATTCTTTTTCCACATCAAAAGTCCACACCTGTTTACCGGCAGTAATTGTCCAGTGGGTAACACTTACGTTTTTACTCTCATACGATACCGTCGCGTCCTTTTTCTCAACTACAGCTGTTTGCAGTACGAATTTAGTGTGGAAAAGCCGCCCGTATTCAAGGGTTTGATAATAGGGGTATGTCCCCGGAGGAAGGGGAGCCAGCACTTCACGTACAGCAATGAACAGATTATCGGCATAGAGTGTACGGTCTTCCGATTTCCACTGGTCGAACCTGTCGCCTTCTGTCTCGAAATAACTTAATTGACGTGAACTCATTCCGTTCTCTGTTCGGTTGAGTTGATGGGTAGTGAGCCCGCACCATTCCTGGGAAGAAAATGCAATTTTGAGCGGAGTCCCGCCGGAGTAGGTGGTTTTGCCGATAGAATAAGTATTAACCGGAACAAAAACCGAAGTTAGCAGGGTATAATCGTATATCCCGGTTTGAAATCGTTTGGTACGGTTGAGTTTCAGCACCGAAACTATATTCGGGTCATTGTCGTTCGATATGTCTGACTTAACTTGTTTTGCAAGATTGAACGGCTCGGTAACATAAATCATTGCCGTGGTAGCTTTACGCGGCTGATTGTAGCGGTTCTGCGTAATTGCATAGCTGTCAATCTCGGCTTTTCCGTCACCCCAATATGACCAGAATGGAGGGGTGATTTGTAAGAATAATAGAAAGAGGAAAGTCATTGAAGTATAGTTTAGTTTGTCATTCTGAAGGAGTCCTCGACTGAAGAATCTCCGTTAGAACGTGAAAAACTGCTGGACGAATGCGCAAACGGAGGTTCTTCACTGCACTCAGAAAGATGGACAAATTAATAGATGTCATTTATAGATGAATGATTAAGTCGACAATAACCTAATTGATATGTTTCTCGCGTAATTTACGCCGCTTTCTCCCGTCTCCTCCTCAATATATCCTCCATAGTCCCCTTAGGAATTGCTGAAATGAGATTGCGTGTATATTCTTCCTTCGGTGATGCGTAGATTTCATTGGAGGTAGCCAGTTCTACAATCTTTCCTGCATTCATTACGGCTATTCTATCGCTAATGAATTTCACAACGCTCAAATCATGCGAAATAAATATATAGGTGAGCTTGAATTCCTCGCGCAACCCTACCAGCAGATTCAATACTTGTGCTTGTACAGACACATCCAATGCCGATACCGATTCATCACAAATCAAAAACTTCGGCTTGAGTGCAAGCGCGCGTGCAATGCAAATCCGCTGACGCTGACCTCCAGAAAACTCATGGGGATAATTATTGAAATGGTGCGGCAGCAAATTTACTTTGTCGAGCAGATAATGAACATACTCTTTCCGCTCTTTATCATTATCCATAACATTGTGAACTTTCAACACTTCCATAATAGCACTGCCAACCGATAAACGCGGATTGAGTGAACTGTACGGGTCTTGAAAAATAATCTGGAAATCTTTTCGAAGTGCTTTTAAATCGCTGCTTCCAAGTCCGCGAACATCACGTCCTGCGAATGTAACCGTCCCGCCTGTCGGCTCTACCAAACGTAGGATAGCACGACCAGTCGTCGTTTTCCCGCAGCCGGATTCACCTACCAAGCCAAGTGTTTCCCCTGCTTTTACATCGAATGAAATACCGTCCACTGCCTTCACATACCCCTTGAGACTGCTGAAAAGTCCGGTTCTAATTGGGAAATAAACCTGCAAATCCCGAACTGAAAGAAGCGGTTCTTCACCGGCGAGCCGTTTGTTACGGTCATTTATCTCTTGAGGAGTAATCTCTACTTCATGAATTTTATCTTCAACACTTATGTGTATGCGTTCAGTTATCGAGCCGTCAGGCAGTTCATCCATAAAATCACGAACAGTAGGCAGTATCCGTAATTTTTTATCGAGTCGAGGGCGGCATGCAAGCAAACCTTTGGTATATGGATGCTGAGGATTTTCATATATCTGCTGCACATTCCCGTACTCAACGATTTTACCTTTGTACATTACAGCTACATCGTCGGCAATTTCCGCAACTACACCCAAATCATGAGTAATGAACATCATACTCATATTATGTGTTTTTTGGAGCATGCGCATTAAGTCTAAAATTGTCGCCTGAACAGTAACATCAAGTGCGGTAGTCGGTTCGTCGGCAATCATTAATGCCGGACTGCAACTCATTGCCATTGCAATCATCACACGCTGCTTCTGCCCGCCGGAGAGTTGATGTGGATATTGATCAATCATCGTTTCGGGACGGGGGAGTTGCACTTCCTTGAGCAGTTGGAGGGTGCGTGCGCGAGCTTCTTCCTTACTTACTTTTTGGTGAAGCGTTATCGCCTCGATAATTTGGTCGCCGCACCGAAAGACGGGATTCAGCGAAGTCATCGGCTCTTGGAATATCATCGAGATTTTATTACCGCGATAGCTGCGCATTTTTTCTTCGGGAAGAGTAAGGAGGTCGGTAATATCCCCGTTCGGCTCGTGGAATAAAACTTGCCCGCCTGTAATTTTGCCGGGTGGGGTTGCAATCAGCCGCATGACCGACAGAGACGTTACAGATTTCCCTGAACCGGATTCACCGACTATTCCGAGTGTTTTTCCGCGCTCAAGGGTAAAACTAACGTCATTGACCGCTTTGGTGATATAATTTTCCGACTGAAATTGAGTAACAAGGTTTTTGACTTCAAGTAGGGTTGCCATATCTTGATTGAATATAATTTGAGGGAACAAGCGATAGTTTTAACGGCAATTTATCATTTGCGCAGCGAATTACCAACACCATTTTCGCCCAAGGCATCTTTAACATTCACTTAGCACATTTTAACACACGCGTAAAGTGAACTTCCCGTAAGTTTGCGTCGAACAATAATTTTACTTTTTTAATTTTCATAAAGGGCTTACCTATGAACTCTTTCCGAAGTGCCGTATGGATTCAAATCAAAGAATCCACTGTTGCAACTCTACGTTCTGCTATTGGCAGCGGAACATCTTTTTTGACTGCTTTCTCATTCGCGATTGCGGTCATGACTGCGCTTTCTGTTTATGCTCAAAATTCTACGACGGTTGATCCTAAGGACAAGAGTAATGTAAAAATCAAAATCATAACCGACAAAGACGGCAAAACTGAGGTAACGGAATTTAATGGTGAAGATATGCTTGCCAAACCTGAAGTTGCGAAAATGCTCAAGGATTTGAACGTTGACATTAGCAAGTTTAACAAAGATGGTAAAGGCAATGTAAATCTCTGTCTGAAACGTCTTCTCAAAACCGATGGAGATCAGGCAAACAAGCAAGAAGTTACCATTACTCGCGGCGGAAAGGGTACTAAAAGCGAACGTATTGTAATGGTAAATGGAAACTGTGATACGTCAAAATGCAAGGCAATGGTTGGTAACTGGTTGCAAAAAGGTGCGTGTACGGCGAAAACAACAGATTCAAAAGATGGAAAACAGTGCAAGGTAATCTGTATAAATAAAAGCGGTGGTGATGGTGAAACTACTGAAGTTACTTCATTTGCTAATTCCAATGATGGAAAACAATGTAAAGTGATTTGTATAAGCAAGAGTATTGGCGATAAAGGCGACAGAATTGAAACAACTTCCTTTGCAAATGCTGATGGCAGCGAAATGGAAGTAATTACTGAGAATATTCGCGGAGCGGAACTGTCAGCCGATGCTATTGCAAATACTGGCGGGGATAATGTAGAAATAATTACAGAAGAAATCCGTGGCACAGAATTACCAACCAAAGTTTTCATACATAAATTCAAAGATGATGACAGTGAGAATGTTGCCATCATCGAGACTGAAATTACATCAGGCGATGATGAAGAAGATATTATTATCAATTCCAATGGAAATGACAATGAAAATCATAATCGTTCTGTGAAGTTTATCATCAAACAAGTGAATGAAGACGGTGACCCTTCCAAAGTGAAAGTGATGATTCGTAAATATGTTACCGATGAAGTGAAGGTAACCGAACCAAAAGAGCCGGCAGATTCCAAACTCCAAGAAATGCCTGCTGCGCTGAATCTTACTACACTCAATCTTGCCCCCAATCCAAACAAAGGACAATTTACGCTTTCGTTTTCTTTGAACGAAACCGGAAATACTTCGATTTCAATTGTGGATATTGCCGGACGTGAAGTATATAGCGAGTCACTGTCAAATTTTACAGGCGAGTATAATAAATCACTAGATTTGTCCTCGAAAGCACGTGGCGAATATCTCCTGAAAATTACTCAAAACGGAAAAACAGCAACAGCGAACATAGTTCTGGAATAATTTTTCTGCATCAAAACACACGGTACTAAAGAGCCGTATCAACACTTCCCAAAAATTGTGTTGGTACGGCTTTTCTATAAAAGATAGTAACATAGAGAGAATATTACTCTACTACAATATTACTCTACTACAAAAACTTGCTTTATTGAAAAAAATATTGGGAAAATGGAAAAAGTATTGTATTTTTGTAGTTCATACTAATTTGAATATCTAATCAAGGCGAATCCCAATGGCAAAAAAAGGCGCACGCGTTATCATAACGCTCGAATGTACAGAAGCAAAAAAAGAAGGTAAACCTGCTTCACGGTACACATCAATGAAAAACAAACAAAACACGCCACAACGGATTGAACTCAAAAAATACAATCCATTCCTGCGTCGTCACACGATTCACAAAGAAGTTCGCTAATCGAATCGGATTGTTTGTAATCAGAAATTTTGTAAAAGACGCTTTGTTCAAAGCGTCTTTTTGCGTTTGTGGGTGGGGAGGGGCAGGGATAGTAGTAGCAATTTGGCATTAAGATTCTCGTCACCAAAACACTTGTAAAACTAAAGAATGACAGTAAAATTCTTAGATGATGATTAAAAAATTCAAATTAATATATTCTTTGTTTAGATTTTCTTATTCAATATGTAAATCCAAATGTCTGCTTTCTCAAATCTTCTAATACTCTATGATAAGTACTATGTACTAAATAACAAAGAAAACACTAATGAATTTAAAAATGATTTAGAGTGTGAAGGACGTAAGCGCATTGAGCAATTAGATTATTTGCTAAATAAGATTCAAGTGAAACAAACAAGAGCTATAGAAATACCTCAAAGATCTCAAAATGAATTTCAGAAATTGATTGACAATGCAAAGCAAAATAATTTAGATGTGACTATAGCTTCTTCTTCCTCAATTATTAACATGACTAAAGAAGAGGGCGAAGAATATAATCATCTTAATTTTGAAATAGAATTATTAACTGAGAATTTTTATCGTATTGCTTTCAGATTAAGTAAAATTATAGAGAAACTCCCTGGATTAGGAAAACTTAAGAGTAATGGAGTAAGAGACGTAAGAAACAACTTAATTGAACATCCCGAAGCTAAAGATATTCAAGTTATCTTACAAAGTTTTAGTCTCGGTAATAAAGAGAGTGGCCCCATAATTAAGGCAATACGTTATAGTGATCAAACTGAAATTTTTCCTGATAAAGGTTTATATTTTAATGCAGAAGAAATAAAAACAAATCTCGAAAAAGTGTTAATCAAATTTATAGGAAGTAATTCCTAATTCGAAATTCAAAGCCCATGACAACCTCTCAGCAACTAAAACAACTCCTAAAACAGCGTATCCTCATCCTCGACGGCGCGATGGGAACGATGATTCAACGCCATCCGCTGGGTGAAGATGAATTCCGAGGGATTCATTCAGCGGCGTGTCGCCATGATTTGTCATCACATCAGCATCCACTCAGAGGGGATAATGATTTGCTTTCACTCACCCAACCCGAAATTATCTTAGATATTCACCGTGAGTATTTGGAGGCAGGGGCGGATATTATCGAAACAAATACATTCAGCGCAACCTCCGTTTCGCAGCAAGATTACAACCTCGAAAACCTTGTGTATGATATTAACTTTGCTTCGGCAAAGCTAGCCAAACAAGCCGCCAAAGAATATACCGCAAAAACTCCCGATAAACCACGATTTGTAGCCGGTGCGATGGGACCGACTACCAAGATGCTTTCTCTTTCACCTGATATTAATAATGCCGGCTACCGTGCCATCACATGGGAAGAAATGGTTACGGCATATTCCGAACAAACTCGCGGACTGGTGGACGGAGGGGCAGACCTTCTGCTTATTGAAACGATAACCGACACGCTTACAGCCAAGGCGGCAATCTTTGCAGTCTCTGAATATTTTCATACTAGCGGCAAACAGCTTCCTGTGATGATTTCGGGTACCATTGTAGATATGTCGGGGCGAACGCTGTCTGGACAGACTACCGAGGCATTCTGGAATTCTGTTTCTCATTGCCCTAATTTGCTTTCCGTAGGACTGAACTGCTCTCTGGGTGCAGAACAAATGCGTCCTTTCGTCGAGGAGTTAAGCCGGGTTGCAACGTGTTTGGTCAGCGTGTACCCCAATGCCGGACTTCCCAATGAAATGGGCGGCTATGACCAAACACCTGAGACGATGTCGAGTATGGTAAGTGAATTTGCCGAAGCCGGGTTCGTGAATTTTGTAGGTGGATGCTGCGGTTCTACACCCGATCACATTTCAGCCATTGCAGCGAAGGTAAAACAATTTGCTCCGAGAGAAATCCCGGAGCGTGAACCGCTCATGCGTCTTTCGGGTTTAGAGCCGTTTGAGATTCGCCCTGAAACGAATTTTGTTAATATCGGTGAGCGTACAAATGTGACGGGGTCAGCGAAGTTTGCAAAACTTATCAAAGAAAACAATTACGAAGAAGCATTGACGGTTGCACGTCAGCAAGTGGAGAGCGGCGCACAGATAATTGATGTGAATATGGATGAAGGAATGTTGGATTCGGAAGCCGCAATGGTAAAATTCCTGAATCTGATTGCATCCGAGCCGGATATTGCCAAAGTGCCGATTATGATTGATTCGTCCAAATGGACGGTGATTGAAGCTGGATTGCAATGCGCTCAGGGAAAATCAATTGTCAATTCTATTTCCCTCAAAGAAGGCGAAGAAAAATTTTTGGAGCAAGCACGAAAGGTACATGAATATGGTGCTGCAACGATTGTCATGGCATTCGATGAACTGGGGCAGGCAGATACATTCGAGCGCAAAACAAAAATCTGTGAGCGTGCTTACCATCTTCTTACAGAGAAAATTGGGTTTGCCCCGCAGGATATTATTTTCGACCCGAATATCTTTGCTATTGCTACAGGGCTCGAAGAGCATAATAATTACGGAATGGACTTTATTAATGCTACGAGGTGGATCAAGCAAAATCTTCCGGGTGCTAAGGTTTCGGGCGGAGTAAGTAATCTTTCATTCTCATTTCGTGGAAACGAACCTGTGCGCAGGGCGATGCACTCCGCATTTCTTTACCATGCAATCCAAGTCGGTATGGACATGGGAATCGTGAATGCGGGACAAATTGATATTTATGACGATATCCCGAAAGACCTCCTGGAATTGGTGGAAGATGTAATTTTAAATCGTCGCTCCGATTCAACCGAACGGTTAGTGGAATATGCCGAAAACTTGAAAGCCAAAGGGAAAACTGCTGTCACAGCCAAAGAAGCCGAAGCATGGCGCAACGAATCCGTTCAGGAACGCCTGAAACATTCACTTGTAAAAGGCATTACAGAGTTTATTGATATTGATACCGAAGAAGCGAGGAAAATGTATGAGCGGCCTCTCCATGTAATTGAAGGTCCGTTGATGGATGGGATGAGCGTAGTTGGGGATTTATTCGGTGCAGGGAAAATGTTCTTGCCGCAAGTAGTGAAGTCGGCTCGTGTTATGAAAAAAGCCGTGGCGTATCTCATGCCATTTATGGAAGCTGAAAAAGCATTAGTCGGTGATGAAAGTAGAAATAACGGTACTGTACTTCTGGCAACGGTCAAAGGTGACGTGCATGATATTGGGAAAAATATTGTGGGAGTTGTACTCGGCTGTAATAATTACCGTGTGATTGACTTGGGAGTGATGGTCTCTGCAGAGAGAATTCTCCAAACTGCCATTAGCGAAAATGTTGATATTATAGGGCTTTCAGGATTGATTACACCATCGCTTGATGAGATGGTTCATGTTGCCAAGGAAATGGAACGGTTGAAATTTATTAAGCCGTTATTGATTGGCGGGGCAACTACTTCACGGGTACATACAGCAGTTAAGATTGCACCGCAGTATTCGTGTACTGTTATTCATGTGCTTGATGCTTCCCGCGCTGTTCCTGTGGCGGGCAGTTTGATTAGCCCTGAAACAAAAGACACTTTCGGCGAGCAATTCAAAAAAGAATATGATAAGGTACGGAAAGATTATGCCAACCGATCAGTGGAGAAAAATTTACTGACTATCGCTGCTGCTCGTTTAAATAAACTTGATTTATTTTCAACGCAAAAGGCGCAAGAGTTCGCAAAAGGTGCGCAATGAACGAGAATGAGATTAGTCGTGTTATTTATGAATCAGCAATCGAAGTTCATCGTATTCTTTGTGGACCCGGATTGCTCGAAAGTGTATATGAAGAGGCGCTATGTCAAGAACTCATTTTGAGAGGGTTAAATGTAGAAAGACAGAAGTCGCTACCGATTTTCTATAAAGGACAACTGCTTGCAACTCCATTAAAGATAGATGTTTTAGTAGGTGGAAAAGTAATAGTTGAATGTAAAGCAACTGAAAAACATAATCCGATTTATGAAGCACAAACTCTTACGTATTTACGATTATCAGGTATTAAACTCGGTCTAATTATTAATTTTGGCAGCCAACTCGTAAAAGACGGGATTAAACGAATAGTCAATAACCTTTAATTATAATAGCGACCTTTTGCGCTCCTTAGCGACTTTTGCGTTAAAAAAATGAAACCAAACAAACTAGGCATAACAATATTCAACGACATCCCCCTAGAAACACTCCGTGAGTTCATTGACTGGACTCCTTTTTTCATGTCGTGGGAATTGCGCGGTAAATACCCTGCAATATTCAACGATACGACGGTCGGCGATGAGGCGCGGCGTATCTTCGATGATGCGAATGCCATTCTAGATAAAATTATCCATGATAAATCATTAACTGCAAAAGGTGTGTGCGGAATATTTTCCGCAAATCGTAACGGTGACGACGATGTAGAGTTAATGACCGACAACGGAAGCGTCATGCTCTATTTCTTGCGGCAGCAATCCCAAAAATCACCCGGTACGCCAAATCTTTGTTTGTCGGATTTCATTGCTCCAGTAGAAGCCGGCAAAGATTATATAGGGGCATTTGCGGTTACTGCCGGAATTGGTCTTGAATGTATCGTAAAGCAATATGAAACGGACCATGACGATTACAGTTCAATCATGGCAAAAGCAATCGCTGACCGCCTTGCCGAAGCTGCCGCAGAATGGCTCCACTTTACAGTACGAACAGAAATTTGGGGCTATTCAACCGGTGAAACCCTCAATAATCAGGGATTGATTGAAGAGCAATATCAAGGGATTCGCCCTGCTCCCGGCTATCCTGCTTGCCCTGATCATACTGAGAAGAAAACTCTTTTTGCTCTATTAAACGTTGAAAAAAATACCGGTATTACACTTACCGAAAATTACGCAATGTATCCGGCAGCGGCAGTGAGTGGCTGGTATTTTGCTCATCCTGCCTCAAAATATTTTCCTGTAGGTAAAATCGGACGCGACCAAGTTGAAGATTATGCCAGGCGTAAAGGAATGACAATTCAAGAAACAGAACGGTGGCTGAGTCCTAATTTAGGGTACGAAGTGTAAACGATACGAATTAAAAAAAGATTTATAAATGCTAACCCTTTATTATATTTACTTTTAATATGATAAAGGGTTTGTTGTTGCCTTGAATCATATCAACCTGTTACGGTATTGTAAAACACATAACAATTAATTAATACAAGATAATATGTTGTTATTGATGCCGTAAAACGGACGTAATATCTATGTTGTAATTTTGCTCTCACATTCAGTATTTTTTACTTTATATGAGAGAAAATTATGTTTAAATATTCTACCTTGATTGCTTCTTTGGCGGTGGTAGCTCTTGGTGTAAACGGATGTAAAGATGAGGCATCTACGCCTTCAACTCCAACTGTTGAGTTTAAAAATCATTCTACAACCCCGGCTCTAGTTAAGAAAATGCCCGGCTTTGAGTCGGTCGAGGTCTTCTCACTTATCGGAAGTGATGATAAACTGACTCAATCTCCTAGTTTTACCTTTGGGGGTTCGGCAGATGGAATGGGCTGGTTGAAAAATAGTGACGGCGGGTTCTCGATGATTCTAAATCATGAGGACAATTATGCCGTATCTCGAGTAACATTTGATAAGACCTTGAAGCCCGTTAAAGGTGAGTATATCCTTAATTCTGATGGCGGTGTTTGGCGTTTATGCTCTGCTACGATGGCAACTCCGGAAGAGCACGGTTTTGGTCCTATGTTCCTTACCTGCGGAGAAAGCAGTGTAGAATCACGCACACATGCAATCAATCCGCTTGATCCCGCTACAAATGCATCAATATCACGTGAACTCCCTTCCTTTGGACGTTGGAATGCAGAAAATGCACTTCCCCTTCCAAAAACTACATATTCAGGTAAAACTGTTATAGTCATAACGGATGATGATTCAGGTGTAAGTGGCGGTCAAGTAGCATTATATGTAAGCAATACTGTTGGAGATTTAGCCGGCGGTTCAGTTTATATGCTGCGTCGCAAAGACCAAAACCAAAAAGAAACAGATATGACGATTGGTACGATGCATGATGTTGAGTTTGTTAAAATTGACAATGTATCATCACTTTCAGGGGCTGAAATCAATTCATTGGTTGATGCTAATAAAGCAATTAAATTCGGACGGGTTGAGGACGTTGATTATCGCAAAGGCGGTACAGGTCGTGATTTGTATTTCACAGTTACCGGACAGGATTTTAATGGTACAAATGCAGATAAATCACGTACAAAATATGGACGTGTGTATCATTTGAATTTGGATGCTTCAGACCCGCTCAAAGGTAAACTTGAAGTAATTATGGATGGTGATGATAGAACAGGACCTGCTCAAAAATTCCAAGATCCTGATAATATTTGCGTTACTTCAAATTATGTTTACGTACAAGAAGATGCAAACGGTTACGGTGACGAAGCTCATGATGCATATATTTATCAATATAATCTAGCTACCAAAGAAGTTAAGGTTGTTTTTGAACTTGATCACCGTCGTGATGCTGCTGACAAAGACCTCTATAATCGTAACACAACAACAGCAGCACCTGAAAGATCAAAATTCGGTTCGTGGGAATATGGTGCAATGGTTGATATTTCTGATGTGATTGGTATTCCAAATACATTCGCGTTGGCAATTCAGCCACATACATGGATTGATGATAAATACAAAGGGGTTGACGGCGGAGTAAAAAGAGCAAATGAACGTCAAGCAAGCCAAATAGTTATTCTTAAAGGTCTTGCTCGATAATAGGTTGTTGAATAAAGGATTTATCTCGTTTTTTTTATAGAATTATTGCGCGGGAACTTTACTATGAAGTTCCCGCGCTTTTTATTTAAACTTTGCTCAAGCCCATGAAAAGTACAAATCTCGTTACGATACTCTTATTTCTTTCTCTAATTTCTTGCTCTGAAAAGAAATCCACAGTCGAAACTCCGGTAGTCAAAATAAAAAATATTTATGTCCAAGATGTTGTGCAATTAGATTCTGCTGCTAAGAATTTACAACGTTCTTTCGCTGAAGGTCAGCAGGAATCTATCCTGCATCAACTTTTTTTTAAGGCGAGAAATACGTACAAAAAAGTAGAGCATTTTGCTGAATACTATAATCCGGCAACAGCGCGATCACTGAATGGTGCAGCAATTGATAAAATAGAAGAAGACGATCCGAGTAAAACTATTCCTCCTGAGGGCTTTCAAGTTATCGAAGAGATGATGTTCCCACATATTGATACTGCTCAAAGAAGTGAGCTGAATCATCAACTGGCACTGCTTGTCTCTAATACGCATCGGCTGCATAAAGTGGCAGAAAATACAGAACTGACCGACAGCCACATCTTTGATGCCGTGCGTTTGCAAATAGTGCGAATCACCACTATGGGTATAGTCGGGTTTGATTCACCGGTAGCATTTCGTTCACTAGAAGAATCAGCTGTATCGCTGGGAGCGATTCAAAGGATAATTGATGTATATTCGGCAAATGATACTCAAAAACGATTTTCTGAGATTACAAATGAATTAGATAATGCGCAAAAATTCCTAAGAAATGCACAAAGTTTTGATGAGTTTGACAGGGCTGCTTTTATAGTGGAATATATTACCCCGCTACTGAAAACCATTCACACAGTTCAACGAACATTGAATATCCCACCTAAAAATGATTTACGTGCTTTTACAGCCAAAGCTACTTCGCTGTTTGATTCTGCTTCATGGAACGTAAATTATTTTGCACCAAATTACGCACGTCCAATTACTAAAGAAAAAATTGAGCTTGGGAAACTCCTGTTTTTCGATCCCATACTGTCTAAAAACACTGACCGTGCGTGCGCAAGTTGTCATCAACCTGAGCGTGGCTTTACAGATGGATTACCCACAAGTAGAACTTTGGTCGGTATGGAAGGCAAGTTAAGAAACGCGCCGACAATGCTGTTTGCCGGGATGCAAAATTCCGCCTTCTACGACCAACACGTTACGTATTTAGAAGATCAGGCAACCGGAGTAATTACCAACCAAATCGAAATGCATGGTTCGTTGAAAGAAGTAGTTGAGAAATTAAAAAGCAGTGAGGAGTATTCGGAATTGTTCCAAAAGGGATTTGTGAATAATGCGGGTAGCTCCATAACTGATGAAAATATTAGGATTGCACTCGCTTCATTTGTCCGCTCTTTAACGCCGATGAATTCACCGTTTGACAGATATATGCGGGGGGAATCTAATGCAATCGGCAGTGAAGCAAAGCTCGGATTTAATCTTTTTGCAGGGAAAGCCAAATGTGCTACGTGCCACTTTATGCCATTATTTAACGGAACAGTTCCGCCGCATTTTACTGAAACGGAAGCTGAAATTCTGGGTGTTCCCTCTAAACCGGACACTATAAATGCAACAGTTGATCCTGATGTAGGGAAATTCAGTTTGAATAAAGCGGAGATTGAAAAATTTGCCTTCAAAACACCAACGTTGCGAAATATTGCGCTCACAGCACCCTACATGCACAACGGCATTTACAAAACATTAGAGCAAGTAATTGATTTTTATAATCGTGGCGGCGGAGAGGGGATAGGGATACATCTGGAGAATCAAACGCTTCCTCCCGATAAACTTAATTTAACACTAAAAGAGCAACGTGCGCTAGTTTCCTTTCTACAAACATTAACAGACACAACAGGGACAACTTCACGTCCGAATAAATTGCCGGTGATTATTTCTGCACATGGGAAGATTAGGCAAGTGGGTGGGAGGTATTGATGGAAGCTAATATGTATAAGCAATTGTATAGGAGTAAATGCTCAGATCGTAACAAGTATCGCAACTATTAATTTTTTATATGCTTACGAGGAATAGAGTCTGTTTTCAGGCGTGCATCGATATGTTGTAATATAGACCTTGAAGGTTTTCGAAAACCTTCAAGGTCTTGGGATGCATAAAAATTTGGTTTTATAACTTATCAATACACACTGCGGTAACCATGACCTAAAATGAATACGTCTCGCAGGGTTTGCAAACCCTGCGAGACGTATTTTAATGCTATTGCTTGGTAAATTATGCCCTTTTACACTCAATTACAAAGCCCCAATTGCTTCAATCAGTTTATCAATAGATTTTTTTGCATCTCCAAACAACATATAATTATTAGGATAGAAGAAAAGCTCGTTTTCAATCCCTGCATAGCCCGGGTTCATACCGCGTTTCATGACGATTACGGTTTTGGCTTTGTCTGCATCCAAAATCGGCATTCCGTAAATCGGGCTGGATTTGTCATGGCGGGCAGCAGGATTAACCACATCATTTGCACCCACTACCAGCACCACATCAGTAGAAGGGAAGTCTGGATTAATTTCTTCCATGTCTCTTAGTTGCTCGTATGGAACATTCGCTTCTGCAAGGAGTACGTTCATATGACCGGGCATCCGTCCTGCAACCGGGTGAACGGCATAACTAACCTTTACCCCTTTTTCTTCGAGCATCATAGCCATTTTATGAATAGCATGTTGTGCTTGGGCTACTGCCAGACCATATCCGGGGACAATTACCAAGCTATTGGAATAACTCATTAATACCGCTGCATCCTGTACACTCATTTCTTTTGCAGTGCCTTGAGGTCCGGCAGCACCACTTGCTGCTCCGGTAACAGAAAACGCGCTGAACAGTACGCTTGTGAGCGAACGATTCATCGCGCGGCACATCATAATCGTCAGTAAAGTTCCTGCTGCACCCACCAAAATACCACCGGTAAGCATTACCTGATTATGGTATAAAAACCCGCCGAAAGCGGCAGCCATACCCGTAAATGAATTGAGAAGTGAAATAACTACAGGCATATCCGCCCCGCCGATCGGCACAACAAATAATATCCCGTATATCAACGAAACAGCGAATACTCCATAAACAACCCACGGAGCGGACGATTCAGGTGCTACAGAAAGATAGATTCCACCACCAAGAGTTGCAAGAATAACAAGTGAATTAATCACATTACCCATTGGAAGGCGGGGTGATTTTTCCATTATCCCATGCAATTTCGCAAAGGCAATCATACTGCCGGAAAATGAAATACTCCCGATAATCAAACCTGCCATAATACTGAGACCTGTGCCAATCGGATGGTCGTACGATTCAGCAAAATGATGAAATTCCTCCAGCGAAATCAACGCTGCACACGCACCGCCCATCCCGTTAAACAGCGACACCATCTGCGGCATATCCGTCATCTTAACCTTCTTTGCCGATAGAGTTCCTATAACTGCTCCAACAGCAATAGCCGCAATAATGTATCCTAAGTTTCCAATGCCTTCGCCAGCATCATTTTTATGAAAAAGAATAGTTGCAAGTATAGCAGCACTCATTCCGAATGCTGCTAGTAAATTTCCGCGCCGCGCCGAATCAGGATGACTGAGTTTCTTTAATCCAATAACAAATAAAACCGAAGCAACGAGATAACAAACATCAAGTATAATATGTTCCATAGTACATTTCGAGGATAATTATGCAGGGTACAACAACTCTTGCACGCAAAATAGTATAGGTTTTCGTTTCAAACAACTTTTTTTCTTCGTTTGTGCAAAAGAATTTCATAAATTGCCGCACGCAGATGTCTTTTCTTTCAAAATAGCAGTGTAACTATGAAACTTGGAATACTTCTCGAATCATCAGAACTTGAGCCGCGTGTCGCTCTTATCCCCGAAGCAATTAAACAACTTCACACACTTGGTATTGAGTGTGTAGTAGAGCAAGGAGCAGGAAACCGTGCAGGATACAGTGATGAAGCATTCCGTGAAGCCGGAGCGGAAATCGCTGAGTCGGAAGAGGAAGTATTATCACATATTAATATACTGGTAAAAGTAAACTGTCCTACGCCTGAGCAAATCTACGCGCTGAAAGAAAAGGCAATTCTCATTGCCCCGCTCAATGAATGGAAAAATACTCAAGAGGTTGAACTCCTCCGAAACAGAAATGTTATGAGTTTTGCTTTGGAGCGCATTCCGCGTATTTCCAGAGCGCAAAACATGGATATTTTGTCATCAATGGCTTCGATTGCAGGATATAAAGCCGTTTTGCTAGCCGCTAACTTCTCGGGTAAATTCTTTCCGATGATGATGACTGCTGCCGGAACAGTTGCCCCGTCGAAGGTGTTGGTCATTGGTGCGGGGGTTGCGGGTTTGCAGGCAATTGCTACTGCCCGTCGGTTGGGAGCGATTGTCGAGGCATTTGATGTGCGTCCGGCGGTGAAGGAAGAGGTAATGAGTTTGGGTGCGAAATTTATTGATATTGACCTGGGCGAGACTGACACACAGACATCAGGGGGCTATGCCAAAGAGCTTTCTGACAATGCGAAACAGAGGCAGCAGGCAGCACTTGCCAAACATATTGCAATGGTTGATACAGTTATCTCAACTGCGGCAATACCCGGTAAGCCCGCTCCTAAAATCATTTCGGCAGCGATGGTCGAATCCATGAAAAGCGGGGCGGTAATCATTGACTTGGCTGCTGAAACAGGCGGTAACTGCGAACTCACCCAATGCGGTGAAATTGTAAAAACAGCCAACGGAGTAACAATCATCGGACCTGCCAATCTAGCTGCAACCGTACCTGTCCATGCAAGCGCGATGTTCTCGAAAAACGTGTTGAACTTCATTAAGCTCTTTATTGTGAAGGGTGAATTTACCTTGAATTTTGAGGACGAGATTTTGGCGGCTACGTGTGTTACGGGGCGGTAAATAGGCGGTATAGAGTTAAATTATAAAAAGACAGCCCACAATTCAAAATTGTGGGCTGTCTTTTTATAATCGGAATGTTATCAATCTTTAATGAATTTCATCCGCGTAGTATTTCCATTGCCGACTACCTCAATAAAATAGAGATCCTTTGCCAAATGATCAATATCAAGATTCACGGATGTACTATTGATTTCACTTTGCTGAATTACAATTTGCCCCATCATGTTGGTCAGTTTTATTGTGCCGTTTGTAATCTGTTTCCCGAAGTTTACCGTGACAGTACTGTTTGTAGGATTTGGGTATATATTTAATGAAGAAGGAAACTCGCTTGTTTGATATACATCCTCAGGTGTTTGAGTTAATTTCATGAAGAGGATATCACGCCCGCCTGCTGAAGTTAAATTAAATGTATTTATGCTTGTTCCGCAATTAATTGTTTCACTAAAACCACTTACACAATATAAATCACCATAGATATCTGTTGCCATTGATGATCCATAATCTAGTTCGGGTGAACCGATTTTTTTTGTCCATATTAAATTCCCAAGACCATCCAGTTTTAAAATAAAAATATCATCCTTGCCGATAGATGTTAAATTCAAAGTATTTATACTCGGATCAAAATCCAATGTTCCTTGAAAGTAACCTGCTAAATATACATTTTCTGAAGCATCTACAATTATATTAGTTGCATTTATGTCCGAAGTATCTCCTATTCGTTTTGCCCATATAAAATTTCCTGAGTTATCTAATTTAAGAATGAATACATCGTCATTGACTATTGATGTTAAATAGGAAGTATCTTTACCTGGATTAAAATCAACTTTTTCTTCAAAATATCCGGTAATAAATAAATTTCCTGAAGAGGCAATTGCTATTGATTTTCCTATATCATATTTTGATCCGCCTATTTGTTTTGCCCAAACGAAATTTCCTGATGAATCTAATCTTAATATAAATACATCGTCAATTCCATTTGGAGTTAAGAAAAAAGTACCTTGCCCTGGATCAAAATCTGAGCTTCGGGAAAAATAACCTGTGGTATATAAGTTGCCAGATTCATCAATGACAATTGAATTCCCGTAGTCATCAGCTTTTCCTCCTATTTGTTTTGCCCAAACTAAATTTCCAAGTCTATCTAGCTTTAGGATAAATATATCCTCAAGTCCAGCAGAACTTAAGTAGAATGTACTATCACCAGGGTCAAAATCAGTTCTACCCTCAAAAGAACCAGTTACATATACATTCCCTAGTTTATCAGCTGCGATAGCCTGTGTTGACTCATATTTAGATAGTCCTCCAATCGTCTTTGCCCAAATAAAATTACCTTCTGAATCCAATTTAAGGAAAAACATATCATCTTCTCCACCATCTGTTGAAGTCAAGTTGTAGATTCCCTCATTAGGGTCAAAATCTACTGTTGTTTGGTAATTACCGGTAACATACATATTCCCGAATGGATCTAAAACAATTGAATAATTTGCGTGAACAGCAGTTCCATATATTTGCTTTGTCCAAACAAAACTTCCCAATGGATCAAATTTCGAAATGAAAATATCATGAGTACCTGTTGCAGATAAATTGAATATTCCCGGACTTGGATCGAAATCTACAGTTCCTCGAAAACTTCCAATAGTATATAAATTCCCCAATGCATCAACTGCAATTGAGTGACCATCCTCATTTGAAACTCCCCCAATACTTTTTGCCCATTGAAGTTGTGGTTCTTGTGCTTTAGAGATTAACGGAGTGATGCAAAGTAGAAAAGTTAAGATAAGTGTTTTCATGTGTGCCTATTAGAATGCCCTAATTACTGGGAAGTTGAACAATGTTAGATTTACAAGACAAAACTTGTGAAAATCTACAACACACACAAGTGTTTTTTTGAATGAAGTTGTTTAAACTTAGTTTTTTTGTAGAATCAGATTTAAAATTTAGTAACTT
>CAZGNO010000022.1:0-53416 GCA_964527785.1 uncultured Chitinophagaceae bacterium | reverse complement strand
CTCCTTCAGAATGACAGCCATTCGAATAATACGATTATTTTTGTCCCCTTACTTACGCGGTAAATAACCGACCTGATTTTAATCTTAGATTGACAACATAATTCGTTGGAAATTAATGTGGTTTTATGTTGTGCTTAAAGTAAAATGCAGTCACAATGAAAATGCTTGCTTGGCGAGCATGGCAGCACCTACGATACCGGCATTATTTGAGAAATGAGCAATGTGTATTTCAATATCATGGGCAATGGTAGGCAAGGCGCGCCTCTTAATTGTTTCCATTGTTGTTTCAAGTAAAAGTGGATGGGCATTGCAAATTCCGCCTCCTGCGATAATTGTCCGTATATCGAGGATATTCAGTGCAGTTGCCATTGCTGTACCGAGAAGTTCACCAGTTCTTCGGAAGCACGCAACAGATGCAGGGTCACCGCAAGAAACACCCTCAGAGATATGATGAACATCCAGATTGCTGTGGCTATGCAAAATTGAGTCGGGGAATTTGGCGGCATAGTCTTGGGCTAGGGCAATTATGCCGAGCCGACCTACATATTCTTCGAGAACTCCCGCTCTGTAACTTGGCTTGCCGGGTGGAGGCGAATCTGTCTCGTGGAGGATAATATGCCCTACTTCACCCGCTCCGCCCGTAGCACCTCTAAAAATACGCCCTCCTGAAATAATACAACCGCCTACGCCGGTACCAAGTGTAATAAACAAAAAATGCGATCGGTTCATTCCTGCACCAAGCTCTGCTTCGGCGAGCGCGGCAACATTTGCATCATTATCCAAGACTACCGGGAGGGGGAACCGCTCTTCGAGATACCTTTTGAGGTGAATATTTGTCCAATTCGGGAAATTGGGAGCGACTTTAATAATCCCGTCACCGGTCACAACACCCGGTACACCCAGTCCAACTGCCGAAGCATCAGGAAATTTGCCCGTAAGTTCCGAAACAACGTTCGCTATTGATTGCAGGACAAATTCAGGACCTTCATCGGCATGAGTCGGTTGTGATTGCTGATGGAGTATCTCACCGGCACTCGAAATAACCGCTGATTTAATATGGGTGCCTCCGAGATCAATGCCGATTATCATAGATATTGCGTAGGTTTGTGAGACGGAGTTTTTCTTATTTCAGAACGTATATTCGTGTCCGTTTATTGGGGATTGTCTCTGTAGCTTGTTTTGCATAATACTCGTGAGCTTTCATAGGGAAATATTCTTTGGAAAGATAATAGGAAACAAACGGTAACTTTTTTATTTTTAATAGCTTTCCTTCCCAATATTCTACATACGGAGCAGTAAAAATATCTGCTTCTTTGAGAATGGTAAAATGCTTGGTCAAATCTACGTTTGTAGCCGGGGCATTGATGTAATCAGGGTCTTCCGAGTCAAAGCTGATATTGCTGGATAGTATAACCAATCCAAATTCTGATTGCAGAGCATGAATTTTGTCAAATAGCTTTTGTCTTTCTTCCCTTGTAAGGTAAAACAGGAATTGAAAGCCAAGAATAAGGTCGAATTTTCGGTTTGCCAATTCATGGAGATCTTCCGAGACAGTTTGATAATCCACGATTGTTTTTGGAAAAATCTGTTTAGCTTTTTCAATTGCACCTGACGAAACATCTACCGCGAGATAATGATTAATTGTATAATTCTTCGATAGAGCAGAGGATACCTTTTCGGTCAATACCCCTGAGCCGCAACCGATTTCAAGGATGGATAAAGATTTACCGCGTAAGTGTGGCTGTTCGTTTATTGCCTGAATAATATTTCTAATACAGAATGTATGCCAGAACGCAAGCGAACCCCTCCAATCAGATCCCCACTGATCCACTTTGCTTTTTTGGTAATTAGTGTTTATTTGGTCTAACGAACGGCGCATAAATTTGGGATTGTAAGTTATTGCTTCTTAATATGTTGCCAGCGTTTCTTGATTTTCTTTACCCATTCCTTTGGATACTTGAAGCCCTTGGCATGAGCATACGCTTTCGATGAGCTGTACCATTCATAATTACGTTTTTGCCAGCGGTCGTCCGGTTTAAATTGTACGGCAACCAAAGCTTGGTCTGCGAGTTCAGGTTTGGCAATTAGTTCTTCAACTGAATTGGTGAATACTACCCCTGCCATTGCGTCAAGGGTAATCCACTGCATCTTCTTGGGGAGAAATACTTCCAATACTGTATGGGTGTCGGTTCCTTTTTCACCGCGACCAAACGGCAGACCTTCCAAGAAAAACGTAACAATCCGTGATTGGAAATATTCCTTTTCACATAAGAACTTAGCTGCGCGGGCATAGCCACCGCACCAAGCATAGCCGTCCCTTAGAATTTGCTCCCCGTCCATTGTGGGGTTGTCTTTGTCGGGGGAGATAGTGGTGTAACAGAATTTGGCTATTTCACGGATTCTAGCCATTTCGTCATAAGACTTCCACGCAGTTACATACGTTGATGTGTTGTTGGAAGGTAGATACGGACGTTCACCCCATGTCTCAACTGCGTTTACTTCTTCGATAATTATATTTTCAAATCCGATTTCTTCCATTCTTTCGCGGATCTCGTCGGAATCCATACGCCAGTTGTGATTAGGGGTTACATAGTTGGGATTTCGTGCATCGGGTGGGACGCACATTGCCAGCATTCCGCTTGGTTTAAGTACCCGGAAACACTCCTGTAAAACCCTGTGCGGACTAAAACTATGCTCAATGGTGTTATCTGCATAAATCGCATCAAAGCTATTTTCGTCGAAAGGTAAATGATGGAAGTCGCCCTTCACTACTTCCGCACCATAAACACGGCGCGCTTTCTCCAGAAAAGCATCTCCGAAATCCAGACCGATTACCCGTTCGGGTGCAATGAGACGGTCTTTGATGGCTTTAGTCCAATAGCCGGAGCCGCACCCTAAGTCCAAAACATTCTTTCTGTCCAGTGGGATTTTCTGTTGGAGCCATCCCGAAATGTTGTCATTACGGGCGTCGCCAATGATTGCATCGAATTCAATCTCCACTTGAAAATCCAAATCGGCATCGAGCGATAATTTCTTTTCAGCTTCTGCTTTACGTACTTCAGAGTTTATTTCGCTGATGGTGTTAAACCGTACATGGCTTTTTTGTGAAAGCATTGAAATTAATTTTTCGAAACCGCCAAAATCAATGGTGGACTTTGAATGCCCGATCATTACAAACACCTTGTCTTTGAACAAATCCTCGTGCGTACTGGGTAAAAACATCGGTATAATCTTCGATGCTGCAGTAATTCTGCGTCCTCCGTGATAGCCGACTTTAACCAAAAACTTTTGGAGCTTAGGGAAAGATGCGGTAAAACTGCGTTTGAAGCGATTATATCTGTTCTCCGAAGAAATCGCTTTGTACATCATTGACATTTGCTCAAAACTCTGGTCATCAAAAAACCAACGTTTTACCCGTTTGGACATTGGTACGGGCATTCCTCCGGCACGAGGGAAAATTCTAGCGGTTGAAACAGGAATTTCCAATAAATTATGCTCGGCGGGTGGGGCAAAGTAATTAATATTATAGCTGCTTCCGAAATACGGCTGCCCCGACCAAGCTGCACGGAAATCATTGCCGCGTTCGGGCTGGTAGCCCCCTTTCCAAACGGATGAATCTGCCTCAATTCCAACAGCAAGAAGAGCATCTATAATCGGCTTTGACGGTTGGATTTGATATGCCCCCGCTCGAAATGTAGTAACTTTGTAGTGAGGATTGACAGGTTGAAGCAATGCTTCCATGTCGTCTTTGCAGCGACGTAATAATTTTTCAATTCCAAACGGGTAATCGTGAAGTTTTTGGTAACGGTTATCCCAAAACCAGGTATCTGTTGTTGCATCGTATCTTGCGCCCGTTTCGGGAAGCCAACTTGTGTGAATATGAAGCTGAACATCATGACCGCCGGCAATAGCTTGCTTTAGTTGATTTTCGATGGCAATTGCAGTTTCGGGACGGTTTTCCTTTAGCCAGTAATATTCGCCAATTTCAAAGAAAATAGAGAGTTTTGCGTTGTAGCGATTGCAAATTTCGAGAAGGCGATTCGTAGGGTTGATAACGGTTTCACTCCAATCAATTCGCTTGCCTTGAGGAACGCTTGGGTGCCATGTTTCGTAGTCAAGTGAAATTACAATCCGGTGAAGTGATTCGTTGTGAGCCATGAGAAGATTTGTAAAGAATGATAATTACTACCTATGAACAAAACAAAAATACACGCTCTTTCGGCAATAACCAAAAAACTTACTTTCGGTAATGTATTGAAACTTATCCGTACTCCCGAATCAAAAAAGGCAATTGTACTCTATATTTCCCAACTTCTGGGAATACTATTCTCGTTTGCAACTCAAAAACTAAATACCAATCATCTTTCGGGTCCGCAAGAATATGGGATTGTCACTGCGTCACTTGCAATCTTTACATTTATGTATATGTTTTTTGAATTTGGTGTCTTTGCGTCCGGTGCGCGTTTGCTTGCCCGTTGCAAAACCGAACAGGAAACCCGTGAGATGTATGGAACACTATTTGTATTTGTTTTCTTTATTGCAATGCTGTTTTCGATATTAATGACTATCGGGAGTGCATTCCTGCCGTTTATTTATTCAAGTGAGCAAATCAGACAGGTGATGATTTTGGCAAGTTTGCTTGCGTGGGTATATCCTCTTCAATTTTTCTTTCAGGAAACAGCGCAGGGGTCTGGGAAAATATACCAGCTTTCGATGTACACCGTTCTCTCGAAATTCCTTTACACTGCCAGTTTAGGTATAGCAATTCTATTTTCTACAGTGAATGCCACACTTTCGTTGCTGCTGAATCTTGGGGCAATGGGCGTGAGCGGTCTCATGGCTGTGTATGTACTTCGTCCGTCGTTTGCTAGGTGGAAGGCAAACATTCCGGCTCTCAAAACGGAAATACGGCAATATGGCTGGCATATATATGTGGGGAGGGCACTCGCATCTCCCGCATTTAACCTTACGAGCGTACTCATCCCATACCTCAACAGCATGGCTTCTTCGGCGTATTTTACGGTAGGGGGAAGTCTTTCTGCGCCGATGGTAATGGCATCACAATCTATTTCATCGTCACTTTTTAAGAACTTCAGCACTCAGAAAAAACTTAAAAACCGTCTGATACTTATCAATATTGCGATTTTGGCTCTGCTTGGCAGCGGGATTTATTTTGGAGCACCGATACTTATTCACTTAGTTGCTTCTCAGCGGTATATTGATGTACTTTCACTCATGTTTCCGCTGGTACTCGCCGGGTTTTTCCAAGGGTTTTACCAGCCGTTCAACTTGTTTATTTCAGCGCACGGAAAGGGTATATGGACAAAGCAAATCTCTATTATTTGTACGGTGTTCGATGTTATATCGAGTGTCTTGATGGTGTCGTATTATGGGCTAATCGGAGCTTGCTGGCAAAGTGTGGCGAGCAGGGTGTTTTGGTCAATGATGATTTACTATAATTATCACCGGACGGTAGTTTCGCTTCGAGAAATAAACACGACTAAGTAGAAAAAGTGAATATAAAAGAAGAAAAAGTTTGCTCAAAAAACAAAAGAAAATTATATTTGTAATCTCTTTCGTGAAAAAAAGAAAAAAAGACGAAAAGTTTGGGGCGTCGCCAAGTGGTAAGGCAACGGTTTTTGGTTCCGTCATTCGTAGGTTCGATCCCTGCCGCCCCAGCATAACTGCGGAATGTATTAATACTACCAATCTATGTCTGAGTTCACAATTGTTTCCGGGCGGTCAAATCGTCCTCTTGCCGAAAAAGTCGGCGCGGTACTTGGTCAAGCCCTCGGTGGTGTAAATATTCAGAATTTCAGCGACGGCGAAATTTGGGTAAAGTACGAAGAGAATGTTCGCGGTGTTGATTTATTTATCATACAATCTACTCATGCTCCATCAGACAATCTGATGGAGCTATTAATTTTAATAGACGCAGCAAGGCGTGCCTCGGCTAAAAGAATTACGGCTGTTATTCCGTATTTCTCGTATGCACGTCAGGATAGAAAAGACCAGCCGAGAGTTTCGATTACTGCGAAGCTGGTTGCCAATCTGCTCACAGAAGCCGGAGCCGACCGTGTAATTGCAATGGATTTGCATACACCGCAAATCCAAGGGTTCTTTGATATTCCGCTCGATCACTTGTACGCCTCTACTGTTTTGGTCAGAACCTTAAAAAGAGAGAATCTTGACCGATTGGCTATTGCATCGCCCGACGTAGGAGGGGTGAAGACTGCAAGAGCGTATGCTACTCGTCTTAATGCCGATTTGGTGGTAGTGGATAAGCGTCGTCCGGCGCATAACGTAGCTGAAGTAATGAATATCATCGGAGACGTTCAAAACAAAAATGTGTTTATTGTTGATGATTTGATTGATACCGGCTCTACATTTGTAAAATGTGCAGAAGCATTGAAAAACAAAGGCGCAGAGAAAATCATCGGTGTTTGTACACACGCTGTGTTCTCAGGTGCAGCTATCGAAAAAATCAATAAAAGCGATGCAGTATCGAAAGTGTTTGTTACTGATACAATTCCGGGTCATTGGGATTCACCCAAAATTGAGGTGATATCAATTGCAGAGATATTAGCAGAAGCAATAGTTCGAACACACGACAATGCTTCGATAAGTTCTCTCTTCGAGATTGTCAGCTAAAATTAAGACCGCAGGGTCTATCTCAAAAAATAAAATAAGTTGGAAATTCTTTAAACGGAGTAAAAATATGAGTGAAGTTATTTTGAATGCAGAACCCCGTGCTACGGGTAAAAAAGCTGCAAAAGCAGTCCGTAAAAACGGCATGATTAACGGTGTTTATTATAGTACCGGCTCGGCTGCAATTCCGATTGCAGTTCATCCGCTTTCGATGCGTCCGATTGTTTATACTGCTGATGCTAAGATTGTTCGGTTGAATGTCAGCGGTGCTTCCTACGACTGCGTTTTGAAAGATATTTCTTTCGACCCGGTTACAGATAAAATTGTGCATTTTGATTTGTTCGGTGTGGATGCAAATGCACCCATCGAAGTTGAAATCCCGGTTGTGTTACATGGCTTGGCAGTAGGCGTGCGTGATGGCGGAGTGTTGGAACATATCCTTCATAAAGTACGTGTTTCATGTTTGCCTAAAGACTTACCTGAACACATCGAAGTAGATGTTGCAAATCTTACAATTGCTCATTCGATACATCTCGAAGACATCTCTATTCCGAATGTAAAGTTACTTGGAAAACCTGATATGGTTGTTGCTACAGTCGTACCGCCACGAGTAGAAGATTCTGCTGCAGTCGGTGCTGAAGCTCCTGCACTCGTTGCCCAAAAAGGTAAGAAACCGGAATAATGGATGCATTCTCGTTTTGACATATTCCTTGTCAATTCTTAATTTGAAGATTAAAATGAAGGGCTGTAGTACTACAGCCCTTTTTTATTATAGTGTTTGGTTCCCAGATGAATCATTGAGACTGAAAAAAACAGGCATCATACTTAAAATTCATGTTAATTTCCAAAATACACGGCGATACCGTAAAGCTTTATGGTAAATTTGTGGTAAGTTTGTGTAATTTTCTGTGAAAAACTTATACTGAAAGTGAAGTCAGTATTAGTCCGACAATCTTCATATACTCCTGATAAATACAAGCGGTGTATTATATTGCATTTATTTGTAAAAACGAATGTCCATAAATTGTAGGATAATCAGAAGTTAAAATTCAAACAACCTATCAAAAACAGTTCCTCGCGTTATTGACTAACAAAGGAAAATACTAGAAATAACATCGAAAGAAAATATATGAAAATTGAAGAAATACGTATTGACGATATTGTACTGTTGCTGCTAGAAGGCAGAGTTGATTCCAATACTTCTGCCGAAGCGGAAACAACAATATTAGGTGTTTTGGATACAGGTACAACCAAACTTGTCGTTGATTTTGGGCAGTTGGATTACATAAGCAGTGCCGGATTACGAGTGTTTTTACTCGCTGCCAAAAAACTCAAAAAAACGGGTGGAAACATTGCTCTTTCTTCAATGAAACCACATATTAAAGAAGTATTCGATATGTCAGGATTCTCTGCACTTTTTTCAATTTTTCCTGACAGGGAAGAGGCAGTAAAAAGTTTGATCTAAGGTAAATCATTATCTGAATTCACTTTAAATCAACTGAGGGTTTTCTCTTCATAATTGAATTATTATACTGGTACTTCGGCTTATGGAACAACAATTACCCGTTAAAAATCCTTTCCCCGGACTGAGGAGCTTTGCTTCGGACGAAGATCATTTATTTTTTGGTAGAGAAACTCAGATCATAGAGTCTATACAACGACTTGCATATAATAGATTTTTAGCAATTGTCGGCTCATCGGGTAGTGGTAAATCATCGCTTGTTAGAGCAGGAATTATTCCTGCACTCCTAAAGAATAAGTATCATACTATTTCGGGTGATTGGAATGTAATATTATTCCGTCCAAGCGAAAACCCTATTGCTAGACTTGCAACTACTCTCATTGAAACGTTCAAGTTAGCCCCGGCTGGACAGAATTTTACAGCACGGTTCGAGCAGGTTTCGGCAGAACTCCATAGAAATCCGGCTGCATTGGTAGAGTTTATTAAAAAAGGTGCGATAGCTAATAATACTCTCATAGTAATTGATCAATTTGAGGAGATATTTCGATTTAAACATGAAATCGAAGGTGCTGATGAACAGTATAAAGAAACTAATGCGTTTGTAAATCTTTTCTTAGAGGCAATTCACCAACAAACCGTTCCGATTTTTGTAGCAATTACAATGCGCGCTGATTTTCTGAGTGATTGCGCTGAATTTGTAGGGCTTACCGAAGCATTAAATATTGGTCATTATTTAGTTCCACGGATGACAGTTGATGAACGTAGAACAGCTATTACAGCACCAATAGCACTTTGCGGTGGAACAGTAAGCGAACGATTGGTTGAACGATTAGTAGATGATACCGGAAACGATCCTGATCAACTACCTATACTCCAACACGCTCTCATGCGCACTTGGGATTTTTGGAAAAAAAACAAATTGGATGACCAGCCGATTGATACCCCTCATTATGAAGCAATCGGTACAATGAAAGAAGCGCTTTCACGCCATGCCGAGGAAGTGTTCAATGAGTTGCCTGATACTAACTCCCGTCAGATATCAGAAAAACTGTTTAAATCACTAACCAATCTTAACGAAGACAGTCGCGGTACTCGCAGACCTACCTCGCTCAGAGAAATTTGTAAAATAACCGATTCAAAAGAAGAACAAGTTGTTGCGGTAGTGGAGAGCTTCCGGCAAACCGGTCGTTCTTTTTTAATGCCTCCTGTCACAACCGATTTATACCCTGAGACGATGATAGATATTTCGCATGAGAGTTTGATGCGGGTATGGGTGCGCCTTAGAAATTGGGTGGAGGAAGAAACCAAATCTGCCGAATTATATCTGCGGCTCTCAAAGTCAGCAGAGCTATATCAAGATGGAAGAGCAGGGCTTATGGTGAATCCTGAGCTTCAACTTGCAATGAAATGGAAAACCGACACAAAGCCAAATTCTACATGGGCTAATCGTTATAATCCTGCATTTGAACGTTCTATTCTGTTTTTGGAGCATAGCAATAAAGAATACAATCTGGATATAGCCAAACGCGAGAGCCGGCAAAAACGTGAACTTAAACGTGCAAAAATGTTTGCCGTGATTTTAGGGAGTGCGTCCGTCGTTTCCTTGCTTTTTTTGATGGTGGCAATGAATCTCAAATTCAAAGCGGAAGAAAGCGAACACGTGGCATTAGAACAAAAGAAAATTGCACTTAGCCAAAGTAATGAGGCACAAAAGCAGCGTAAGGAAGCAATTGCACAAAAACATATTTCTGACCAGCAACAACAGATAGCCGAGCAGCAGCAGCGACTTGCCGAACGTGAGCGTGCATTTGCTGTAGAGCAGCAAGGAATAGCAGTGCGTCAAACCCAAATAGCGGTTGAGCAAAAGCAAGAAGCTGTCTCTCAGAAACAAAAAGCTGATGAAGCTAAAGTAGCCGCAATAAACGCGCGCGATGAAGCAGAGAACCAACGAAAAGAAGCACTGGCTCAGAAAAAAAATGCCGAAGAGCAACGAACTAAAGCCGAGGTTTCCGAGAAAAATGCTCAACGCTTGCGGTATATTTCGACTGCTCGTTCACTAGCTATTCAGGCATCGGTAGTCTATAAATCAGACAAAACAGAATTACCCTCACTGCTGGCACTCCAAGCATATAATTTCAACAAAGCAAGTAACGGTTCAGCCAAAGACCCCGATATATATAAGGCACTCTCGGATGTAGCCGACGATAAAATTGTTTTTACCGGACATTCTGCTGAAATTCGTGCTGTAGCAGTAAGTCCCGACGGACAGTTGATACTGTCGGGGAGCAATGACGGGACAGTAAGAATTTGGAATTCATTTCCAAAAAATGGTCCCCAACCAAACTCATCAGTATTGAAATTTTCCAAAACCGGACGGAAAGTTTCGCGTATCATTGCCAGTTCAGTGGGTCGTTCTGCATCTAGCGGAGTATTCGACAAAGCTGTACGGACAGTGGATTTTAGTCGTGACGGGAACTACGCTGCTGCAGGGTTTTTCGACGGTACAATTCGAGTTTGGGATTTGAATAACCGTGCAGCAGAGCCGATTGCACTTTTGGGGCATACCGATATAGTAAGTGAAGTTGTATTTATGCCCGATGGTAAAACACTGGCTTCTGCAAGTGCAGACGGTTCATTGCGGCTATGGAACATAACGCAGAATAGTGCGGAGCAAACTCCGATGACGTTATCGCTTTCCGTAAAGCTAACATCTCTCGCGCTAAGCCCGGATGGACATTTATTAGCTTTCGGGTGTGAAAATGGTACTGCGCAGATTATTAAAGTCAATAAATTAGGTGAACTGCCTATTGTGATTCGAACAAATGAGAAAGCAATTGAAGCACTCTGCTTTAGTCCGGACGGAAATACACTAGCCACCGGCGGAAGAAGCGGAAAATTACAACTATGGAATATTCGGAAACCGGATTCAAAACCCATTGAATTATTAGGTCATATTTCGGGTATTACCCGTCTCCGCTTTAGCCCTGACGGAGCAACGCTGGCTACTTCAAGTATGGATAAATCAATCAGACTGTGGAATTACCGTAAGCTCGAAGACCAGCCGATTGTAATTCAAAGCGGGCATGATAAATGGATTTATTCTTTGGTGTTTAATCCTGACGGAACGAAACTGATAACCGGAAGTGCCGATAATTCTATTAAAATATGGACGACACGCTCAGAAATTCTAGCCGATAAAATCGGTAAAACTGCTAAAAGGAATATGACTGCCGAAGAGTGGAATAAATATGTCGGTGCAGACATTACTTACGAAGAAACGTGTAAGCTAAAATAGCAAGTACTGTGGCTGTGCCCAATATTTGCTCAATTTATCGTTCAAAAGAAATTATGATAATTGTAAGCCGATTGCTGTCAGAAAATAAAAGAAATGTGATTAATTCCGCTGTATTGGGAATTATCTGTATTTACTGTTTGTGTTTACCTTCAATAAAGGCGCAGGAGTGCGGGAGTTTCACAATTACAGAAGCAAAAAAACAATATGAAATTGGAAATTTTAATGGAGTGTCCGAAGAACTAAACCGATGCTTACTTACGTTTTCTGATATTGAAAAAATACAAGCATACCGCTTGATGGCTATGACCGCAATTGCTACCGATGAGCAAAAAAATGCTCTGGAGGCAATTGTTTCACTGCTTACCCTTAATCCAAACTTTGAACCTGATATTTTCGACCCGCCACAATTTATTGCGTTAGTAATCGAACTGAAAGATAATTTTTCCACTGTCAAAATTACATCGGTATCAAAGAAAAGTGAAGATGTAATGCTTGCTCCTGCTACTGTTACCGTGATGAGCGGTGATGAAATTAAGCGACGCGGCTACCTTGACTTAGAAGCAATGCTGCATGATTTGTCCGGTTTCGATATTTCCCGCTCTAATGGACTGGCATACTCTAATATTTATCAACGCGGCTATCGTTCAGGTGCTAATACCGACAGAACAATGTTTCTGATAGACGGTGTCGAAGATAACGAATTATGGTCGAATACTGTATTCCTTTCTCGGCAATATTCGGTAACAAATGTAAAACGGGTGGAGGTTATCTACGGACCTGCCTCTACTATGTACGGTGCAAATGCCTTTACAGGAGTGATAAATATTATCACTAAAGACCCGCTCGATTATCTGAGCGGAGATAAAAAATTTGCAATTACAGGTCAGGCGGGGTATGGAGCTTTCAATACCAAATTTGCTGATGTTACTGCTTCTACACGCTATAAGGGAATCTCTTTTTCACTAACTGCACGAACATTTACTACCGATGAAAAAAATCTTTCCGGTTATTCTGATTGGGATTATCAGCCGGAATCGGAGCAGACTTTCAAAAAAGTACTCAGTATTTCAGGTAAAGATTCAAAGGGTTCGTACCTTGCCCAAAATTACTTAAATACTAACAAGCAACTAGACACTCTGAGTTCACTTTATTCTATTGAAAAAGATGAAGCCGGCGTCGCTACCAAAATTACACTCTCAGACGACGGAGCAAGGAAAGCCCGAACTATGGATTCTATTGCTTTACAGCAAAAAGTGGGCGGACTCCCTGTTCATTTCACAGACTTTGCAGATGATAAACTGATTTACGGAAAACTTAAAATTGAAAATTTCACATTAGGATTTCAGTGGTGGAATATTGACGAAGGTGCAAATCCTGCCTATACCGACCGCTACTACGCCGGCTCAAAAAACGGGACGGCTTGGGCAACCCGTTCAACTCTCTTGTATGCCAATTACACGACCGATATTTCGGATAAAATTTCAATATTCAGTTCTACTCAATATCGTGTGTACGGTTTTTTTGATGATACACGACTCACGCAATTCGTAAGTTACTCAGCAGGGACATATACATTAAAAAACTTGGTAGCAAATGATACATCCAAATGGTCTGTTACGAATTTCCATCAGCAATCCAGCCAAATCAGGAGCGAGTTAAAAGGGTTATTCACCTTCTCGTCAGAGTTGGATTTGGTAAGTGGTTTTGAATTCCGAAACGGGAGTATTCAAGGTGATTATAATAAGTCTTCAATAGGTGACCCAAGTATTGACGGATTGCCGCCTCCAAATGTATCCGGCGGTAATGTATATTCTAATATCAACCTGGGATTCTATGCTCAAAGTACGTATAAGCCGTTAAAAAATCTAAATTTGACAGCTGGAGCCAGAGTTGATAATAACAGTGTTAGGGAAGTATCCAAAACAGTTCTTAATGTACGTGGGGCGGCTGTCTATTCTCCGGATAAATTTGTTTTCAAAGCAATTTATTCGACAGCTTTTTTAGAGCCGACGTTTTTTCAAAAGTATGCCACTTCAGCATCCCGTGAACTTAACAATCCGCTGCTAGAGCCCGAAAAAGTAGCAAATATAGATATTTCGGCAAGTTATTCACTTAAAGATATGACTGTAGAATTTGCCTTCTATAATGCACAATATAGCGATGTAGTAAATACAAACGTAGTTACTAATCCTAAAACAAATTTACCGACAACTCAATTCCAATCAACTGGCGCACTGGCAATTATGGGGTTTCAGGCAGGTGCTACGTATCGAATTGGTGATTATTCACTATACGCAAATTTCACCTATACAAATCCCAAAGATGATATCTCGGGTGCAAGGATAGGCGATATTGCGGAACAGTCATTCAATATAGGCGGAAATGCTGTTTTGATAAATAACCTGAATATCAGTTTGCGAGCTAATTACGTTGGAAGCAAGGAAACAGGTAAGACCACAACTGTAAAAGGAAACCCCTTTAGCAGTATTGACAGTTATTTTATCATGAATGGTACAGTAGGTTACTTCAATGCTTTTGATACGGGACTTTCACTTCAACTTATTTGCAATAATATATTGGATGCAGAATACTATGATCCGGGAGTGCGCTCCGCTGATAATCTCATCTATGCGTCTCGCATTCCTCAGAATGAACGCAATTTGACGCTTCGTCTCGTCGCAGATTTTTAATAAATTTTGATAATTTTTTCTATAACCAAAGGAAGGGAACGAGTTTACGTTTATGCTCCAAAAGCCAAAAGAAATATGTTACTATGCACCGGAATTAGAAGCCGTCATTTCAAATGACGAAGTAAGATGTTTTGCCAAAACCGCACAAAATGACATAGAACAAACAATTAAAGAGCTTGGACTTACGCTCCGTCGAGCAGAATTAAGAGATTATTCTGCAATTCGCAAACTGTTAACCGAGAGATTTAACCCGCCGACTTCAACACAGATTTCGTTTTATGACGCTTACAGGTCAATCCGTTACGGGTATTCGGTAGTTCTTGAGGATTCAGAAGGTCAGATTGTGGGATATGACTACTCACTTGGATATGATGATGATGACAAAACTTCATTTGGCTTGAATATAGCAATTGCACAGGAATGGTCGGGTTACAAACTCCAAACACTTGTTTCTACTTATACTTCATTAATAGGAATGGAACGCGGGTCACGGATTAGGCGCGGGATCGTACACCCGTCAAACTACACTTCACTCCACAATTTACTAAATAATACCGGCTTTTTGTGCGAGCAATTCTTTCCGTATTTACCGGGATTTGAGTCTTCGCGGTTTATTTTGAGTTTTGGGCTTACTCCGGCAGAAATGATGAACAACAGGGTTGATATTGAGAAAACACTTCGATTTATTCAAGAAAAAAAAGCAGGTACCGATTATAGTTTGGTAGAATGTGATGATGAAAACGCTATTGCGGAACTATATGAAAAAACATCGTTTAGGGTTGTTGCGTTTGTAAAGGAAGGGCTAGTGTCAGATAAGAATTTATTACTTGCCGTACCATATGAACAGATGGATTTTCCGTCATCTTCTTTGGAATATGCACAGATTGGCTAGGTTCTCCAAGATTTCCAAACTATGAACATCAAGAAAAAAATATCAGTCGCCTTCAATATCCAGCCCGGTGAGGAGTTGGTTACAGTCCTGCTATTGATACATTCATTTTTGATTGGAGTTACGCTTGCATTCTACTTTGCCCCTGCGAATGCCCTCTTTATTCGTGAATTTGGGATAAAGTTACTTCCTCATGCCTACATTGCCTCAGGAATAATCGGTTACATCACAGGGTATATCTATACGCGGTTACAACGTAAATATGCTCTTTCGAAAATATTTACGGGTACATTGGTGTTTTTGTTGATGCTTGTTTCATCAATATTAGTTGGCTTCAAATTTACTGCTGCCAGAGAGATTACTTTTCTATTATTTGCGTGTTTAGCAACTGTATTTTCACTTTCATACCTTGAGTTTTGGGGACTTGCGCTTAGGATGTTTAATTTGCGGCAGGGTAAACGTCTTTTCGGATTACTTGGTTCAGGTGATATTGTTTCTTCGATTATCGGGTATTTATCCATCCCTGCAATTATTCCCATTCTCCACGACACAACCGATTTACTGTATTTTGCCGTAATCGGAATGATGTGTTCACTTATACTGCTTCGTATTATCATCCGAAAATTCCCCGACAATCTGGTTGTCCCCAAAACTTCATCAATAGTTCGTGTACCCCCTCAGCCATTCAGCGAACTATTCAAAAACAAGTATTTTGTATTAATATTCTCGGTTGCATCGCTTTCGATGATGGCTGCATATTTTACCGATTATTTTTATTTGAGCTTAACTAGAATTCGATTTGAAACAAAAGAAGAACTGACAAAATTCATTGGATTGTTCTTTGCAATGGTTAAGATTGTTGAACTGATTATGTCGCTCATCTCCGGACGGCTATTGAAGCAATACGGAATGAAATTGGGCATTTCGCTCTTGCCGGTTTTGATTGGTGGGATAATTCTTCTTTCTGGAATGTCCGGTTCGGTATTTGGAGTGACAAGCTCACTGTTCTTTATTTTTATAGCGTTTAACAAACTTATCGAACGTGCTGTTCGCAAGGCGATAGACGGAGCTTCCTTTCGGATTTTGTACCAACCGCTTGCTCCGGAACAGCAGTTGGATGTACAGGCAAAAGTAGAGGGGATTGTCAGTCATTTGGCAATCATTGCTGCAGGTATTGTATTGTTGCTGTTCAGTTTGATTCCCGGGGCAACATTAGTCCATCTTACGTTTGTATTCTTGGTAATTGTCATTATATGGCTGAGGAGCTCTATCGCTCTTTATGAAAATTACCGGATTATGCTCAAAACTACACTTGAAGAACGCAGTGGTTCGGTACTAATTACCAGAAGAATACACCTTGTCAGGGAGTATTTACTGGATGTAATAAAGCAATCGGCTGATCAAACTGTATATGTAGCCGGGAAACTGTTTGAAAAACTGTTCCCATTATCTATAAAAAGTGTTGCTCCGGCTTTTAGTAACGGAAATACAAATGGTCAGGTAAGTGCAGTTTCTCATTCAGATAATTTACTCACTCTTGCTAAATCTATATCAATACATGACCGAGAAAAAGCTGCGATACTGCTTGGCAATTCGAGTCGTTATCAATCATTTCGATTAGTGCATGAGTTACTGGAGGATGAAAACCCATCTGTTAAAAAAGCTGCATTACTAACTGCCGGTAAACTTAAGCGAGCTGAGTTTTGGCATTATTTGATGGAGTATTTATCTTCAAAAATATACGGGGAGTCGGCTGCTGTTGCTCTAACATCAGCCGGGCTGCCGGTGTTGCCCGAATTAGAGCGACATTTTTCGAGGTCAGGACAAAGTCGAGCTGCGCTTAGTCGAATCATTCATATTTTTAGAAATATTGGTGGGAAACAGTCTATTCAACTACTGCGTTCAAAATTGACTCATCCCGATAAAGAAATCCGCCACGAAGTACTCTATGCTCTTGCCGAAACAAATTATCGTGCTGATAAAAATGAATATTTGCTTCTCAAACAGGCACTTGAAGAGGAGGTAGGAAGTATTGTTTGGACATTTGCGGCAATGATAGATGTTGTTAAATATCCTGAAGCAAATTTACTTGTTACAGCACTCGGATGGGAATTCGGACAGAAAAAAGAACGACTCTACGGACTCCTTTCACTCATGTACGATTCTAAAACAATCGGTTATATTCGTGAAATCATGGAAAACGGCAGCAGTTCTTCGAGGGTATATGCACTCGAAATTATAGATATTACCGTATTGCCTGAAATCAAGCAATTACTTTTGCCGATTCTAGAAGAACTTTCTCCCGAAGAGTGTGTTTCGGCATTCAAATTTCTGTATCCGCAAGAGGAATTATCCATTCAAGAGAGACTAAAAGATATTATTTTCAAAGATCATGCTACCGTGAATCGCTGGACAAAAGCGTGTGCATTGCGTTTACTTGGCATATTGGGTGAGAATGAGTGTTGTGATGTATTGATGGCAAATACAGTGAACAACGATTACCTTCTTTCAGAAACAGCAGTATACTCACTTTTGAACATTGCTCCGGCGAAACTTGATGAACAGCTTATAAACAATAAAAAATTACGAGAAAGTGGTATAAAGGAGAGAGTAGAATCGGCAATTGCAGGAAAAAGAATGTTGCTCTTCGATACGGTTCTCTTTCTGAAAAGTGTAGAACATTTTAGAGAAGTTGCAGAAAGTGATATAGTTGATATTGCCGAACTCACTCAAGAAATTGAGATTGACTCCGGAAAGCGCATTTTGCTTACTACTGAAAAAGGCGAGTGGTGTTATTGGGTTATTTCAGGAGAAGTTCATTCAAAAAATTTGAAAAATGATACTAAAGTTTATAGTGTAGGTGCGTTTATTGGTGATATTACAGTGAGTGATGATTCTTCTGATGAATTTCAATTTGTAGCTGTACAAACAACTCGACTATTGCTAATAAATAAGTATGAACTATACGAACCGATCATTAATCATGTGGGAATTGCCCGTGCATTTGTAGAACAGGGAGTAGGTAAGGAAATACAAGTAAGGAATTAAATTTTCAGCTACATTCGATAGTAAATTATGTATCAAAACATCGGACATCGTTATTTGATGGTAGGTCGAATACTATTGCTGATGCTTGTTTGCGGTGGCATGGCAGCACAGGGAATCTCTGAACGTGCAGTAACTAGTTATTCAGGGTTTCCTGCCGTTAGGAATTATACACCTGCTCGCTATCAGGCGCATGGACAGAATTTTGGCGTTTCTCAGGACAAGCGTGGGATGGTGTACATTGCCAATACTTCCGGCGTCTTGGAACATGACGGAGTATCGTGGCGCACTATTACTACACCAAATCATGCAATTGTCCGCTCAATTGCTTGCGATACAATTTCCGGTAAAATGTATGTAGGGGCAAGAGGTGATTTCGGCTATCTTATGCCCGACTCAACCGGGCTTACAACGTTCGTTTCACTTCTACCGTTTGTAGATAAAAACCAGCGAAGTTTTTTGGATGTTTGGAGAGTGTTCGCTACCAAAAAAGCAGTTTATTTCATTACAAATCAATCCGTTTTTATTTGGGCACATGGAAAAATTCAGATTGTTAAATCTAAAGAAGAAATTGTAAATTCATTTTATGCAAACGGTAAAGTTGTTATTCAGTATAGGGATTGGGAATTATATACAATAGATAACGGACAATTTACTAAATTCTCTCATGGTGAATTTACTTCAAAGAGTTTGGAAGTGGCTACGCTGCTTCCATACGGCGCGAGTAAAATACTTGTTGCTACCACAACAAATGGATTATATGTTTTTGATGGACAAACACTCACGGAATTTAGAACAAATGCCGAAAGTTTTATTCGTTCATTGAGAATTACCGAAGGTGTGCAGCTTGCTGACGGCAGTTATGCTTTTGGTACAAACCGTAACGGGATTTTCATTATTGATAATACCGGTAAACTGCTGACGATTGTAGATAAAGTTGCAGGATTGATGAATGAAAATGTGCGTTATCTTTTTCCTGATAAACAAGGCGGGCTGTGGCTAGCCCTTAATAATGGCATCAGCAGGGTGGAAGTACCGTCCCCGATTACATTTTTAAATGAAAATTATGGACCGAACGGCGGTGTAACTGATATTACCCGCTATAATGACTATCTATATTTTGCTACCTACGAAGGTCTTTACTATTTGGATGAAAAGGTAGGTAGATTTACCGCAACACCGGGAATAGTTTCAACTTGCTGGTCAATTCTTTCCACTGAAAAAGGGCTGCTGGCTGCAACAGCCGAAGGAGTTTTTGTTGTTGAAAAACAATCAACTAAAAAACTTACTTCCGATAATTTTTCGTTTAGTTTGTACCGGTCACGGGTAAATCCATCTGTTATCTATGCGGGAGAAAAAAACAGAATTTCGATATTGCAACTAACACCAAACGGATGGATAAACTCCGGGTCTATTCCATGTCAATTTAATGAGATACGTGATATAGTCGAAGATAATCAAGGATGGGTGTGGATTCCTACACTTTCGCAAGGAATAGTACGGTTCAGGGCAAGTTCAAACGGAACTGACAGACCGAACATATCCCAGTTTGATACCACCAACAAGCTCCCTGCAATGCTCGGTAATCATGTTGCTCTGCTAGATGGGCGAGCAATATTTCTTACATCGCATGGGGTGATGAAATTCGATGCTTCAAAAAACCTTTTTAGTCTCGATAATTTTCTCGATTCATCGCTTCGTTTGGAATGGTTTTCAAAAATCAAACAAGATAAAACAGGAAATATATGGACAACTGCCGGAGACGATAAAAAACTAACATACTACCAAAAACACTTGACCAATGGAATCACGAAATACAAACAACTGAAAATTCCGTTTCTCTCGATTGATGCTACGACTATTTGGGCAGTATTTGCCGATAGTAATGCAATTTGGTTTGGAGGACCGGAAGGAGTGGTACGTTATGACCCTAGGATACAAAAAAACTATTTGTTTCACTATCCTACATTTATTCGCAAGGTTACCTTAAATGCTGATTCTGTGCTCTTTGCAGGTTCTTATTTTGATGGAAACAAAATACCGAATTTGACTCAAAACATTGAATTTAACCCGGTACTTCAATATGACAATAATACTGTTTCATTTGAATTTGCTGCGGCTACCTATGATAATCCTGCTACTAATTCATATCAATATTTCTTAGAAGGTTTTGAGGAAAACTGGTCGGAGCTTACCACGAATTTCCAGAAAGAATATACCAATCTTCCACCCGGTAAATATATTTTCCATGTTCGCGGGAAAAATGTTCACGGGAAACTTGGGGAGGAAGCAATATTCCGATTCGAGATTCTTGGTCCATGGTTCAAAACATGGTGGGCATACTCTATGTATGTATTGTTTTGCGGTGCGATAATATGGCTGCTGATTCGGTGGCGGCTACAGCAAGCTGAAAAAGAAAAACGTGAACTTGAGCGGATTATCGAGGAACGGACGAGTGAAGTTGTTCATCAGAAAGAAGAAATAGAGCTTGCCTCGACAGAACTTGCCAATAAAAATGATGAACTTGAGAAAATCAACGCCATTGTAAAGTCTATTAATGCTCAGATAAATTTCTCTGAGATGCTTCAGTCTATTCTTGAAAAAACCAAAAGAATTATTCGGGGTGTGCAACACGCAGAGCTTTTAGTGTTAAATGCCGAAACAAACAGATACGAAACGAAGGCACAGCTTGGTTGGGATGAATCTCGTGATGTAAGTTACTCACTTGATGAAGCTGAGGAACATTATTTGCAGAACACCCAAGAGGTGTTCCAAGATATTTATTCTGGTATTGCAGAGGATGATGTAGAGTTGAATCAGTCAATTGCAGTAATGGTTGTTAAGGTTCAAGATAAAGTAGAAGGATTCCTTGTACTTGAAAATTCACGTAAAGGTAATGCTTTTGATGAAAATGACTTCGGACTGCTCAAAAACCTCAAAGAACACATTACTTCTGCTTTCATCAAAACAAAAATTTTGGGTGATTTGCAGGTGAAAAATGATTTGGTTGGTGCTTATGTAAAGGCGATTAAACGGGACTTGGATACAGCAAGTAAAATACAGCACGCAATCTTGCCTGATGCAAATAATCCGTTCCCTCATATTAAAGAATTTGGCATATGCGCCGAAATGATTGCAGCAAAAGATGTAGGAGGGGATTTCTATGACTTTTTCCTGATAGATAATGACCGCTTAGGTTTTGTGATGGCTGATGTTTCCGGCAAGGGAATGCCTGCAGCTCTCTTTATGGCAGTAAGCAGAACGATGCTCAAAGCAACAGCACTTTTAGGCGGGAAGCCGGGGGACGTATTGGAAATTGTCAATGATTTGCTGTGTAAAGAAAACGTCTCTACGCTCTTCGTAACGGTTTTCTATGGTGTGCTGAATATCCGTACCGGTGAAATTGAATATGGAAATGGCGGGCATAATCTTCCGTTTATACTTAGAAAAGACGGGAAAGTTGAAATGATGAAAAAGACAGGGGGAATGGGTCTTGCCGTTATGGAAGAGATGCCTTTTGAAAATGCAAAATTGAAATTGAATGTCGGAGACGCAATGTTTCTCTATACTGATGGCGTGACCGAAGCAATGGATGTAAAAGATAACCTCTATACTGACCAACGGCTCGAATCATTACTCAATAAACTTAATAAAAGCAATTCTATCAATGCAATTATGAACGGTGTCATAGACGATGTGAAGCGATTTGCAAACGGTGCACCGCAAGCTGATGATATTACCGTTCTTACACTACGTTACGAAGGATAACTTCTATGGAAACTCTCTCTGTAAAAATTACCAATAAACGTCCTGAAATAGCTCGGCTGACGGGAATTATTGAGGAATTTATGGATATAAATGATGTTCCGATGAGTGTCAGTTTTGCAATTGATCTTGCGCTCGATGAACTGTTGACAAATGTTATCAGTTATGGTTTCCCGGATAACGGTGACCATGAAATTGATGTTAATTTACAGTTGTCAGATGAAGAAATTACAGTTAGGTTGATAGATGACGGTATTCCATTTAATCCGTTGGAGCAGGAAGACGCAGACACAACGCTTTCAGTAGAAGAACGGGAAATAGGGGGCTTGGGAATCCATCTTGTAAAGAAAACAATGAGTTCAATTGAATATCAACGCACAGGTAATAAGAATATTCTTATCTTTAAGAAGACAATTGACAGTGTCTTGGAGGATTAACAGTTACTGTTTGATTCGGTTCAAGGCAAAAACACCATTTGGCGTTCAGTAGTGTTTAATTCCCTCCACGCGCCTGCTGTCAAATCACCAAGCGAAAGCCCTCCGATTTTCACTCGGATAAGTCGCAATGTGGGGTGTCCGACTGCCGCGGTCATACGGCGTACCTGCCTGTTTTTTCCTTCAGTCAGCTCAAGTTCTATCCACGAAGTAGGGATGGTTGCCCTAAATCGTATAGGCGGTTTTCTTTCGGAAACTTGCGGCGGGGGACTGAGGAGTACGGCTTTGCAGGGGAGTGTTGTATATCCTTGAATGGTTATTCCTTTCTGTAATGTATGTAATGACTCCTCTGAGGGGACATTCTCTACCTGTGCCCAATATGTTCGTCTATGATTGAATTGAGGATTGAGCAGTTTGTGGTTCAGTTCCGGTTCGTCGGTAAGCAGGAGCAACCCTTCGGAGTCTGCATCCAGCCGTCCGAGAGGGTACACGTTTTTTGGAAAGGAAAACTCGGCAAGTGTCAGGTAATCCGACCCGACTTCCAGTGAAAATTGGGATAGTACACCAAACGGTTTATAAAATGCAATGAGCATTGTCTATACTCTTTTCTATTCATGAATGATAATTGCAGTAGTGCAAGATACTACATCTTTTAGAGTTATCCGCCTGTTTTTGCTTATTTTTGTAGTCGGAATCAATACTAAACTATCACGAATCCCGCCGAATGAAACATTTTACACCCAGCGAAGCAACTCAAATGCTCCCCCTTGTCCGCAGAATTGTGGAGGATATTCTTACTGAGGGTAATGAGTTGCGCGAACTTGTGAAGCAAGCCGAAAACAAGGTACAGGGAAATCCTGAATTTGAATGGCGTGTGAAACAAATTAACGGCTATTTTGCTGAACTGGAAGAACTTGGTTGCTACTATAAAGACTGGAATTTTACTATAGGTTTGGTGGATTTTCCGGCAATAATTGAAGGGGAAGAAGTGCTCCTTTGCTGGCGAAGTGACGAAGAAAACCTCCAATATTATCATGGTATCGAAGACGGATTCGGTGGACGCAAACGGATTCCTGTCGAACTCTTGGATGAAACAATTACTCACGAAAAAGGATTGCAAGAATGAATATTCGATTAGACGGAAAAACTGCACTCGTCTGTGGCAGCACACAGGGAATTGGGCGGGCAATCGCACTAGAATTTGCGTCAGCCGGTGCACGTATAGTATTGATTGCTCGAAATGAAATTGCGCTAAAGCAAACTCTTACTGAACTTTCCCCTGTAGAGTCAGGCAATCATTCATATCTAGTGGCTGACTTTACGTCGCCGGACTCAGTGCGCGTTGCAGTAGAGAACTTTATCAAGGAACACCCGATTGATATTATTGTCAATAATTCAGGAGGTCCTGCTCCGGGATTGGTTTCAAATGCTACTGCCGATAGTTTCTTACAAGCGTTTGCTATTCATTTGTTATCCAGTCAAGCAATTCAGCAGGCGGTTGTAACAGATATGAAAGCGCGGAACTACGGGCGGATAATCAACATTATTTCCACATCAGTACGCCAACCGATTGATGGACTGGGTGTATCGAATACCATTCGCGGGGCAATGGCAAGCTGGTCGAAAACGTTAGCAACAGAACTCGCACAATTTGGTATTACCGTCAATAATGTATTGCCCGGTGCCACAAAAACAGGACGGCTTGAAGCTATAATTACAAGAAAATCAGGTGAAACAGGCAGAACATTTGCTGAAGTTGAAGAAGAGATGACTGCTGAAATCCCCGCTCGCAGGTTCGCTGAGCCGCAAGAAATTGCTCAAGCCGCTCTATTCCTTGCATCGCAGCAAGCAGGATATATTACCGGGATAAATCTGGCTGTGGATGGTGGACGGACGAAGTGTTTATAAGTGAAGGATATAACGGTACGGGGTTGGTAATTTACTTTTATATGTCAATGCGTCGCTGTAGCAGTAAATGACATCTCTAAAATTGTCCGTCATTCTGAGCATGGCGAAGAATCTCCGTAAGCGCATCCGTCCAGCTGGTTTTCACGTTCTAACGGAGATTCTCCAGTCGGAGACTCCTTCAGAATGACAGCCGGTAACTTTTTTTATTTTTAATGTCATTGCATTATTCTGTAGTCGGCTTTCACGACCATCTTGAACTCAGTATGACCTGGTAAAATCAAGATAAAATCAAATCAGAAAAACACTCTCATTCGTAAATATTTCTATGAAAAACAAATCTCGTAATCAGGACAATTCAGTTGCAATCGTTACACTTGGCTGTTCTAAAAACACGGTAGATTCGGAAATCCTTGCAGGGCATCTCAAAGCTGCACATTTAAACTTTGCATCTTCACCTGATAAAGCTAACTCGTTAATAATTAATACCTGTGGATTTATTGATATGGCAAAAGAGGAAAGTATCAATACTATTTTGGAGGCAGCTTCGCTCAAAAAATCAGGGAAATTGCAAACGCTTATTGTAGCAGGATGTCTTTCGGAACGATATGCCGACGACCTCCGTGCAGAAATGCCCGAAGTGGATCATTTCTTTGGAACAGAAGCATATTCTAATATTCTAAAAGTACTCTCGCCTGATTTGAAGTATAATCTGATGGGTGAGCGGGTGCTCTCTACACCAAGTCATTTTGCATACTTGAAAATATCGGAAGGGTGCGACAATCCTTGCTCATTCTGTGCGATTCCTATTATGCGAGGCGGACACCGTTCAAAGCCCAAAGAAGAAATTATTGCTGAAATGAAGTCACTTGTGCGTCAAGGTGTGAAAGAGTTTGTGGTTGTGGCGCAGGACTTAACATATTACGGTCTGGATTTGTACGGTTCACGGTCACTTGCGGATTTATTGAAGGAAATGAGTGATGTTGAAGGAGTAAAGTGGATTCGTCTGATGTATGCGTATCCTGCGAAATTTCCTCGTGATATTCTATCGGTGATTGCTGAGCGGGATAATATTTGTAAATATTTGGATATGCCTCTCCAGCATATTTCTACAAATGTTCTCAAATCAATGCGCCGCGGGATTACTCGCCGTGCCACCGAAGAACTTATCGGTGTTATTCGTGACGCAGTACCGAATATTACCTTGCGCTCAACCTTTATCATTGGTTATCCGAATGAAACTGAAGCTGATTTCGAGGAATTATGTGAATTTACCAATGAAATAAAACTCGACCGAATGGGTGCGTTCTTATATTCACAAGAAGATGACACGTATTCCTATATTCTTGGTGACCCAATTCCGGCTGATATAAAAGAAGCCCGTAAACAGCGGCTCATGGATATTCAAAAAGGAATTTCCCTAGAGAAAAACCAAGCAAAAATCGGTTCGACAATAAAAGTACTTATTGAAGAAAATATAAACGGAGAATATCAAGCCCGCAGCGAAGCTGATGCACCGGAAGTGGATAACGAGGTATTTGTGCGTTCACCGGATGTAGAGCTAAAGCCGGGTGATTTTGTAAATGTGGAGATAGAGGACGCGAGTGAATTTGATTTGTATGCTACGTTTGTTTCGAGGGGGTAAATATTGAAGGTGCTTACTTTGTCATGTAGGTTGTTACTTTGTTAGACCTTGAAGGTTTTCGAAAACCTTCAAGGTCTTTTTGGAACTTTACCCACGGTTGAAACTGTAGGAACAAAATTATCATAGCATCGGAATTCTAATCCCGAATTTCCTAGCGTTATCCTGAGCGCGCTCATACCCTGCGTCCGAATGCCGCAAAATTCCCATCATCGGGTCGTACATCAGAACCCGTCCAAGCCGCTGTTCCGCTTCGGGTGTGCCGTCGGCAACAATAACCATACCTGCATGAAGAGAAAGTCCCATCCCAACACCGCCGCCGTGATGCAGTGATACCCACGATGCACCGCCAATTGCATTCAAAGCAAAATTCAAATATACCCAATCTGCAATTGCATCCGAACCGTCTTTCATCGCTTCCGTTTCACGGTGAGGTGAGGCAACCGAGCCGCAATCCAAATGGTCGCGTCCGATAACAATCGGTGCCGAGACTTTTCCGTCGCGTACCAAATCATTGAACATTTTTCCGGCTTTTGCCCGTTCGCCGTATTTGAGCCAGCAGATACGTGCAGGAAGCCCTTGCCATCCGACGTGCTTTTGCGCTTGGGTAATCCACCGGAGCAAATTTATATTATCAGGGAACAGTTCCATAATTGCCTGGTCGGTGACATGAATATCATGCGGGTCACCGGATAAAGCCACCCAACGGAAAGGTCCGCTACCGTCACAAAACAGTTGGCGAATGTATTTAGGAACAAAACCCGCAAAATCAAATGCATTGGAAACACCTCCGAAGTCCCGTGCCGCGCCGCGCAGATTATTTCCGTAATCAAACACTACTGCACCGCGCTTCTGAAACTCCAACATTGCACGAACGTGAGTCGCAATTGATTGATATGTTTTTTCAAGATAAAGATCTGGATTTTCAATGCGCAAAGTATCGGCTTCAGCTTTGGTATAGTTTGCAGGATAATATCCGTTAAGAGGGTCGTGTGCGGCTGTTTGATCGGTCACTACATCGGGGATAATATTCCATTCTGCAAGTTCAGGTAAAATTTCAGCAGCGTTACCCACTAGTCCGATTGAAATAGGAGTTTTAGATTCACAATGTTCACGAATAAGCATTAGTGCTTCATCCAAATTATCCGATTTTACGTCGCAATAACCGTCGCTGATACGCTTATCAATGCGAGTCTCATCAATATCTATACACAAACAAGCAGCCCCGCAGAAGGTAGCAGCAAGAGGTTGCGCGCCACCCATTCCTCCCATTCCTGCTGTGAGAACGAAACGCCCATTCAATGTTCCTCCAAAATGCTGCCGTGCGCATTCGGCGAACGTCTCATACGTACCTTGAAGTATTCCTTGAGTACCTATGTAAATCCAGCTGCCGGCTGTCATTTGCCCGTACATCATCAGTCCGAGAGCATCCAAACGCCTAAATTCATCCCATGTAGCCCATTTGCCGACCAAGTTGGAATTTGCAATGATTACACGCGGTGCATTCTCGTGGGTAGGTACTATTCCAACCGGCTTTCCCGACTGAACAAGCAGGGTATCGGTTGCCTCCATCGAGCGGAGTGAGTCGAGTATCGCATCAAACGATTCCCAATTACGGGCAGCTTTGCCAAGCCCACCATACACAATCAGTTGATCCGGCTTTTCGGCATTGTCGGGATCGAGGTTGTTCTGAATCATTCTGTAGGCAGCTTCAATTTGCCAGTTTTTGCAGGTTAGGGTTGTTCCTCTGGGGGCGCGGACTGTTCTCATTGGATACTTTTCTAATGTGAGTAATTACTTCGCAAAAATACGTATAAATTTTGTTCCATTTACTTGCAGTCACATTCTTAAAAGCATGAATAATCGTTCAAAGCGCATTCGATTTCTTCACATTGAATAGAGTTGAACATCAACTTTGCTGAATCATTATTCAAAAAGCAACTTTTTAACCACTTTTTCTCAAAAAAAGTATGTTTTGGACAAAAAATGAGTAATAATTGAGTAACGGACGAGGGATTTCACGCCGTAATTTCGTAGCAGATGATTACAGTACGAAATGAATAACCTACAAGTATGGAAATTTTGCTTCAAAAAAGATTGATTTCAGGCAAAAATGAGTAATAATTGAGTAACGGACGAGGAAAATCACGTCGTAATTTCGCAGTGGAAGGTTGAGAGAAGAGAAAATATGATATACACGGAAAATTCAGCCAGAAAAATGAAATATTAAAAATGGACATGAACGGAAACACAAAGTAACAATTATAATCAAGGAAGTTTTAATGATGGACGAATTACTGCAAATATCGGATAATAACTTTTGGTACACCATTGTAGAAAAATACCACAACAAAGGGGGAGTTTATAAAGTTATTGCTGTTCGGAATGGAGAGCGAAGACCAATAGAGAGATTGCTTAGTACTGACAAAGAAGGAGTGCTGTATATAGGCAATACTACTTCTTTTCTCAACCGCATTGTTATTCTCAAGAAATCAACTGCTCCAGGATATATAAGCTCAACACATGAATTCGGAACGCAGTATAAAGAGCACCCGTTAATTCAATTAAAGTTCCCGTTTGATGAATTATTTATAGATCTAAAGCCACATGAGAATCCTGAGGAATTTGAACGGAGAGAGTTGAAAAAGTATTACGAAAAATTCGGTGAGATGCCGCCATTTAATAATCAACAACCGCAGTTACCTATACTCACAGAGTGGAGCGACGATATCAGCACTGCTTCAGTAGTAGGGTGAAAACAAATTATTATAAAAAAATATGAAATACAGAATTAGAAAAAGTGTGCGAGTGCTTGGGTGGATGGGGTGAAGGTGGAAGCTGGAGCGGGTAAAATCTTTGAGAAAAATTAAGCTGCTAAAGGTTTGGATAATGAAGCAATTGATTGAAAGTCTAATTGTAAATTTATCATAATCCTCCAATATACAATATTGTCACCCCGTCGTATAGAGAAGACAATGTAAATAAGTACAAAAATCCCCATCTAACAATCATATCTACACTCTATGCTGATTTCAAACAACAAGATTTTAATTACCGGAGGTGCATCAGGTATTGGTTTCGGTTTGGCAGAACGTTTCATACAAGAGAATAACACGGTGATTATATGCGGCAGACGTGAATCTGCTCTTAGAGAAGCTGCTGAGAAATATCCAGCTCTTATCACGAAAGTATGTGATGTGTCCGTCGAATCAGAACGGATTGAACTGTTTAAGTGGATTACAGAATATCACGGTGATATGAATGTTCTGATTAATAATGCAGGTATTCAGCAGTGGATGTCACTGTCGGATGATGATTTTGTTCGCAGGGCAAAAGAGGAAATAACCACTAATATTGAAGCACCGATTCATTTGACCTCACTGTTTCTTACGCACAAACCTCTGACTACAGTTATGAATGTAACATCGGGACTTTCCTTCGTACCGTTTACAAAAACTCCTGTTTATTCAGCAACAAAAGCATTCTTCCATTCATGGTCACTCTCACTCAGGCATTTGCTACAACCGGAGAATATCGAGGTGATTGAACTGATACCTCCGGCACTAAATACAGATTTAGGCGGGAAAGGATTGCACGATCATGCTCCACCTGTCAGTGACTTCATAAAATCGGTTTTTGAGCAATTGGCAGCAGGGAAGACAGAGGTTACGTTTGGATTTAGTGAAGCGATGAGTAAAGTGGGGCAAGAGGATTTACAGAAGGCATTTGCACGGCTGAATCCTCAGATTTGAGGCGTGATTGATAATTTATAGGTACAGTATGATCTCCGGATTATACTGTACCTATTTTATTTTAAAATCATAAAACCGGCATTATCTAGCATTCAATTTGTGTGTGCAGTTCTATTTCTTCCAGTACGTTGCTTACCCGCAAACAAGCGTGCATTTCACCCTCGAATACAACTGCTTTGCCGGTAGTGTCCACTTCAATAGTAAGGATTTCTGCTTGATGCAATGAGCAGTTGGTTGCTTTACGGATTTGAGCGGTAACTTCGTCGTAGGTATGAATTTCATCATTATACAGTACAACACGTGCCGCCAAACCTACATTGGTAAGTTCCAATACATCCGGCTCTTCAAACTCCATCGGGAAATTCATTTCAAATAACGCTGCCATAGAATACAAACCGTTTATGTGATAAATATATTTACAAAAATACGAATTCAATCTCATTATCGCTTCGCTGCCCGTGCCCAATTGAAAACTTCAATATAAGTTTTTCCTGAACGTACAGCTGAATAGTCGCAATCCATTGCATTTGCCCGAAGAGCATTCCAATAGGGCTGAATTGAATAGACAGATAATGCTCTGCGGATTGCTGAGGCGAAATCTTTACGTTGATATGCGTTAAATAAAAATCCGTTGCCTGTAAGAGCAGAAGGATTAAATTCCTCAACACTGTCAGCAAGTCCGCCTGTAGATCGTACAATAGGAATCGTGCCATATTTGAGCGCATACATTTGCGTTAATCCGCATGGCTCAAATCTTGACGGAACAAGTAAAAAATCGGATGCTGCGATAATCCTGTGAGATTGTCCGGAATTATAGCCAATTTGTACTAATGCCCGGCGCGGGAATTTCCGGGCTAAATACCGTAGAAAATCCTCGTATTTGCGTTCACCGCTGCCAATAATACAAAAACGCATCAAGCCATAACTAAGAAAGTTCTCAATTGTTTGCTCAAGCAATTCAATTCCTTTTTGGTCAGTAAGACGACTTACCATACCAATAAGTGGAATATTCTGAATTGCTTCACTTTCAGGCAGACCGCAGTCAAGTAAAAATTTACGTTTATTTACTTCTTTGAGTTGGATGGATGATTTCGAGTATGTACTATAAATTGTTGTGTCGGTTTCAGAATCCCACTCGGTATAGTCCACGCCATTCAGTACCCCTATGAGGTCACCACCTCGTTCGTTTAGAACGTTTTGCAATCCTTCGCCATATTTTGCCCATCGAATTTCTTGAGCGTAAGTCGGACTGACCGTTGTTATTTTATCAGCGAACATTATCCCTGTTTTCATTGAATTCACTACACCGTGCTGCTCGAACCAGCTTCCGCTATAAAAACTTTTTGTTCCAAATCCGGTAAATTCCATTGCCCGGCGCGGGTCATAGATACCTTGATATGCCATGTTGTGGATAGTAAATACACCTGCAGCTTGATTGAAGAAGGGGTCGGAACCATACTGAGATTTCAGGAATGCCATTGCAAAGGCAGTATGATTATCATGTGCGTGAATAATATCCGGTTTGAATTGCAGGGCACGTGCAGCTTCAAATGCTGCTCTGGTCAGAAATAAAAACCGACGATCATTATCTGTAAAACCGTCAGGGTTACCATAAATTCCTTCACGGTCGAAATAATCCTGATTTTGAATAAAATAGACAGGGACTGTAGAATTTGGAAGTGTTCCCTGCCATAGTCTGCCGTATTCCTGCCATGTTCCCATTGGTACTGAGAATACTGTATCGGTCGGGGTTATCTCGTATTTCCTCGTGTCAATATGTCCGTATTTGGGGATGATGACGATTGGAGTATGTCCCAGTTCTTCCCAAGCTTTGGGAAGGGAAGCAGCTACGTCCCCAAGTCCTCCGGCTTTGGCAAAAGGGGTTACTTCAGCAGAAAGGAGCAAAATATTCATAAGCAATCGTGCAGTTTTTTTGTGAAGGAATTACTTGAAAGTATGCTGACGGCATACAAACGCCTGGTACCTCGATAGTTTTTTAGCTGATTCCAGAGCAGTAAACTCATCCGTAAATAATCCGAAAATACTTGAACCGCTGCCGCTCATCATCGAAAAGAACGCTCCATTATCTCTAAGTGTTTGTTTTATCTCTGCAAGTATCGGGTACTGAGCAAAGACCGAAGGTTCAAAATCATTACGTATATGATTTATCAGGAGTTCTTCTGTTACTGTTTTTCCATTTGAAAAGATTGATAAGAAATCAGTCGGGTTGTCATTCGGAATAATATGCGAATAGGCATTTGCAGTTGAGACATGAATTCTGGGATAAACAACTACTATCCAAAAAGGAAGTTCAAAATTAAGCGGGGTAAGGATTTCTCCACGCCCGCTACCGATTGCAGCCCCATTCATCAAAAAGAACGGTATATCACTTCCCAAAGTTGAAGCTATTTCAGTTAATTCTTGCTTCGTAGCATGAGTTTTCCACAAATAATCTAAGGCGAGAAGAGTAGAAGCAGCGTCTGAACTTCCACCTCCTAAACCTGCACCTGTTGGTATATTCTTACGAAGTTGTATTTTTGCACCGGTGCTTATATTGAATTTCGCTCTAAGCATTTGTGCCGCCTTATAGCACAAATTTTTTTCTTGGGAAATATATGCTCTGCTTTGAGTTTCAACTGTAATTGTTTGGTCGAGTGTTATTATTATTTCATCATATAATGAAATAGGGATAAAACAAGTATTGATGTCGTGGTAGCCATCACTTCGTTTACGGAGAATCTCCAAGCCCAAATTAATCTTAGCAAACGGCTTAACTCTTTGCATCAGTTGAAATTTAAATGTAAGTATTCGATTTCATATACGACAAAAAGACTCTCATATTTATCCAAAAATACGGCAAAAAATGCACAAAACAGAGGAAATACCCTATTCCCAGGAAATATTGCGAAAGATGATTCATATTTCTTCACTTGCAATTCCTATTATTTACTGCTTTGTTACGCGCGAAGTAGGGCTGATGATACTGCTGCCAATGACAATTATTAGCATCTTATTGGATATTCTGATGCACCGCAGTCCGTCGGTTCAAAAATTTATGTTGCCTATATTTGGCAAATTAATGCGCCCGCATGAACTTCGCCAAGATAAAATAATGCTAAACGGCGCATCGTATGTTTTGATGTCGGCTGTGCTGTGTGTGCTTATTTTCCCAAAAGAAATAGCAATTACTGCATTTTCAATACTCATTGTTTCTGATACGGCTGCTGCTCTTATCGGAAGAAAAATTGGAAAAAATCCTTTTTTAGATAAAAGCCGGGAGGGTACGTTGGCGTTTATTATTTCCGGGTTCGTTGTAGTGCTGGTTGTTGGGATTCTTTCTAATGCACCATATTCATTTTACATAGCCGGATGCATCGGTTCAGTAGCCGGCGGGATAGTTGAGGCAGGTTCAACTCGCCTCAAATTAGATGACAACTTTTCAATTCCGATGACTGTAGGAGGGTTGATGTGGATAATCGGTTTGAATGTAGCTCCGTCTTTCTTATGGATAATGAAGTAAATATACCGGAAAACCTGAATTAGCATTAATTTTTGGAGACTTAGAGAAACTCCTATGTAGTAAATAATCGAATTTGCATACATGAAAGGCGAACCAAACGGTTTATCTTTCTTACATGAATTAAACCGAATTAAATGTACATCACTCAGAGTAAAAGTTAGTAAAATGAGTCCACTATATTCAGTTATTGGATTTTTATACGATAATGATTAAAGTATTAACAAATATCAGCTCGGCACCAAGTATTATAGAAGCACTCACGACTAAGTTTTGCCAAATAATGAATATGAAGAATAAAATTTTGTTCTCTGCTTTCATTGCATTACTCTGTGTCAATGGCTGTTTCCAATTCAGCCCTTATTATCCGAAATTACTGTCATTTCGAGACCCGTCATTTACTTCAGTATCATACTCGCGAGTAATGATCTTGGCTGACATACCGGATTGGCAACAGGGGTATCGGATGGAAGAAAGGATTGTTGAGTTATTGGCAGCCGAAAAAGTAATAGCTGTCTCAGCTATAAAATTTATGCCTCCTACCAGAATATGGACAGAAGCACAACGCGATCAGGTAATAAAGGCAAATTCTATTGATGCAGTCTTGAAAATTTCTATTGCAGCCGAAGGTAAAGACTCATGGCAAGTACCACTCGAAACAACCACTACACATAAAAAAGAGAAAGAAATATCAAAAAAAGGCGACACGGTAATAGTAGATAAAAGTGTAACGGCGACTGAAGGTGGCTACACAAAAGAAGTTGCTTGGAGAAAATATGATGTTAAAATGATTGATGCCGCTTCAGGAAAAGTAGCATGGATAACTTCTGCTTTCGAAAGAAACACATTCGAAAATTCAGTAGCCAACGCCCTTTTAACCGATAAAATGGTGAAATAATATGGCTGGTATCTCATTAATATCGAATAAAGGTCTTTATTCCGAAACGCGCACTTCCGGAGGAAGTACTCCTGAACGCAGCAAAGAAGACCAGAAGAGGATTGATGAGTTAAAGAAAATTGACACGCAGGTACGTGCTCATGAAGCTGCTCATCAAGCAGTTGCGGGTGGACTTGCCAGAGGGAAATCATTTACATATACGACAGGTCCGGACGGGAAACAGTATGCAATAGGCGGCGAAGTGCAGATTGACACTTCGCCTGTACCTAATAACCCACAAGCCACTATTGCCAAGATGCAGCAAGTTCAACGTGCTGCTCTAGCCCCCGGTGACCCCTCCGGTCAGGATATGGCTGTTGCATCTCAAGCTGCGGCAGCAGCTGCGCAAGCACAAACAGAAAAAGCCCAAACAACTGCAAACCCGTCAGATTCACGGCAAAATATATTTTCACAAACTTATTCACGTTCTCAGACATCTACAGTTGGAACTTTGTACTCGGCTATGGAAATATGCAGAACTTGCCAAACAACCACATCTTGCGGGCATTTATCGGCAGGATAATATATTGATTACGTAAGACGTAGAGTTGCCTAAGGGAGGGTGGTATGATAGCAAAGATAATTTCTGTAGTATTACGGTATCATACTGCAAAAACTAATCGAACAAGATCTGCCCATTTTGTAAAAAGCAGTACCCGATAGCCGAGTAAAGCTCCTGCTCCAATCATCGTAGCCCCGGCGAGACGATGAATTGTAATAGTAAGAGACGGTGAGAACCGCTCTTTGAAATGTACTACAACTCTCAATAACCCATAAAGCCATCCGAAATTACCAATTCCGAATCCAAGTGAATACATTATGCTGTCGGTAAGCGTTGTTTCAACTAATGAATAGTGTTGCACAAGCATTGCAGTAGAAGTAAGCGAAGGAAGGAAAGTAGGATTAGCGATGTTGGCAAGCGCGATCCCTACACCAAACAAAAAAGGACCATTCTTTTGAAGATTGGAAATTATCGTTCGTAATGATGAAGAGTGAGGAACCTGAATACTTTTTGGTGATGATGTTGCGCGGAACTGGTGAATACCATACATAATCATTGCTGCACCACACGCCACTTGAAATGTAAAAATTACAACGGGGTGCGTTACAAACAGTGATTGTAATGAATTGAAAAACACAGATGCAGTCAGCATTGCGACTAAACTGTAAAAACAGTCGAGCAGCGAAGCACCAAAACTGATGAGTGTCCCTCCCCTGCGATCACCGCGTAACCCTGCTTTCAAAATAGTAACACCAACCGGTCCCGGTGCAACAGCAAGTACAAACCCAACTAACACACCAATTAATAACGAAAGAATCATTTCATAAAGTGATTGTGGGAGATAATCCGCCTCCTGATTTTTATGGTTGAGACGGCATTATGAAACAAACTGTGTACTATTTTTCACACATTTTCTACTACTAACTTACAAAAGCGTTTTTTTCTGACCAAGTCAAATTATTTATTTTTCGATATTTTTGATGATAAATTTTCAACAAAATTGAGATTTTAGTATTTTTTTTACTTTTTTCTTGGTGTGTCGAAAAAAACTTGGTAAACTTGAAGTACAGTTACCTTTCATTAATTATTCGTAGCGGAGATTTCAGAATGAAAAAAATGTTTCTTTATGCACTTTTGGTTGTAGGTTATACTTCTTCATCCTTTTCACAGGATATTGATCCAATGGCAGTTGGGGTGTTTGTAGCAGGAAAAGCGAGTACTAATGTTTCTACTGCAAAAGTTCTTTTTGACAATAGTTTTGCTGTTGCTCCGGTATCAGATTTTGGTGTTACGGGCTATATACCGCTCTCTAAACGGAAAAACATGGGAGTTCTCTTGGATGTTGGAATGTCGTCGTACTCATATACAGAAAAACTGAAATCAGACCCTTCAAAAGAAGATAGTGCATTTACTCACAAGTATAGTTATCTGACTATCGGACCTAGTTTTACTGCAAGCTATATTACATTTGGGTTTAATCTTGGGCTACCGATGGGAGTTATCCGTAAGAATGGAAGTGGTACCGAGATTACAACAATTGATGGATTTAGAACATTAACCTCATCACAAATAGACACCACCGTTTACTCTGATGAAAAGGATAATCTTAAAACAACATTAGAAATTCGTGTTGGTGCTATGGTACCTGTACTAAAAACAAGTTTAGGGAGATTGAATGTTTTTGCAAATGCAGGGTATATGATTTCAAATATATTGAAGGATGAGTATTTCAAACTTCCAAGTCTAAAGGATGCGAATCCGAGTATATTTTCGTTTTCTATTGGAGTAAATTTCCTATTCGCACTCGAGAAACCTGAGGAAGAGTAAAAAGAAATTGTGAAAAGGCATACTGAAAAGGGTAATTCTATTGTATATAGAATTACCCTTTATTGTTATTGATTTGCGAAATTTATCTTATTTCAACTTCTACTGCTTCTTCACCGTAAATTGTTCTAAACCACTGTTCGTCAATATCAGAGGGTAAGCCCTCGAATACTATTTCTCCCTCTTTGAGGGCTATCACGCGGGTGGCGTATTGCCGTACTAAACTCAAAAAGTGAAGATTGCACACTACTGTAGTACCAAGCTCTTTATTAATACGTTCCAAATATTGCATTACTGAATGAGATGTTGCGGGGTCTAAACTTGCAACCGGTTCGTCTGCCAGTAGAATATTCGGTTTCTGCATTAGTGAGCGGGCTATCGCCACTCGCTGCTGCTGTCCGCCGCTAAGAGCGTCGGCACGTTGCCCTGCTTTACCGTCAATCCCGACTATCTCAAGATTCTTATGTGCTTCTTCTTTAATTTCAGGTGTGAATTTTCCGAGAATGGACTTCCACACTGGCATCGAGCCAAGATGTCCGGCGAGTACATTATCCAAAACCGAACGACGCTTAATTAAATTGAAATGCTGGAAAATCATTCCGATATTCTTACGGTAGTTGCGCAGTTCCTCACCATTGATATGCGTTATATCCCTCCCTCGATAAATGATAGTACCGCCTGTCGGCTCGATAAGCCGATTGATACATCGAAGCAGAGTGGATTTCCCGCTTCCGCTCAGCCCGATTATCACCAAAAATTCACCTTCGATAACAGAAAAAGAAATGTCTTTGAGTGCATGAGTACCACTTGGGTATATCTTTTCGAGATGCTTAATATCGAGAATAGTATTCATGAAGGATTAAAAAGGTTGTCGAAAACTCGTAGTGCAACTTACCAAATTACTCTCGATTGACAAAAGGGATATATGTCATCATTTCTCGATGTGAAAATGAAATCCGCTTTTATTTGTCGTTTTTTACGCTTAATTTGGCAGTATGATTCCATAAACATAACAAAATATAGATTATAAGGAAATTCGTATGTCTCAGGCAATTGTACTCAGTCAAACAGCCCCTTCCCAAAGGGCTGCCGAACTTCGTGAGATAATCCGCAAGCACGACTATTTATATTATGTAGAAGCTGAGCCGATTGTCTCAGATAGAGAGTATGATGCCCTGTTGCAGGAATTAATCAATATTGAAAGGCAACATCCCGAACTGATTTCACCGGATTCACCGACGCACCGCGTGGGGGGGGAGCCGCTCAAAGTGTTCCCGACTGTCCGACATGAAATTCAGATGCTGTCGCTTGCAAACACTTATACAAGAGAAGAGATTCAGGATTTTGACCGCAGAGTGAGGGAAGGTTTGGAAGGTGAGAAATATTCAGTTGCCTCAGAATTGAAATACGATGGTGTCGCTGTCAGCTTACGGTATCAAAATGGTGTGTTTGCAATCGGTGCAACGCGCGGGGACGGGGTAACAGGCGATGATATAACCAATAATATCCGAACAATTCACAGTATTCCCCTCAAAGTTAATCCTGTAAAAATAAACGGTGTACTGCTTCAGAACTTCGAGGTTCGCGGTGAGGTGTATATTCTTAAAGATGATTTTCTGGCGATTAATGCCGAGCGTGAAGAACGCGGTGAAAAACTTTATGCCAATCCTCGAAATCTTGCCGCCGGTACTCTCAAGCAACTTGACTCTCGAGAAGTTGCCAAACGTCCGCTTTCGATTGTGTGCTATTATCTGTATTCTGATGATGTAAAACTCACTTCACATACCGAAAACCTCAGTGCACTTCGCCAAATGGGATTTCCGGTCAGTCCTGTTGTAGAGGAGTGTTTTACTCTCGAACAGATTTTTGCATATATTGATAAATGGGAAGCTGAACGTGAATCTCTGCCGTTTTTTATTGACGGTATCGTCCTAAAGGTGAATTCAATGCGCCAGCAAGATATTCTCGGTTCAATAGCACGTTCCCCGAAATGGGCGATTGCCTATAAATATGAAGCAGCCAAAGCGCGTACTCTTTTACGCGACATTTCATTTCAAGTGGGACGGACAGGCGTAGTAACGCCCGTAGCGGAGCTGAATCCTGTTTTCCTTGCCGGTTCGACGGTCAGCCGGGCAACGCTTCACAACAGTGATTATATAGCAGGTCTTGATATTCGCAGGGGCGACACGGTAATCGTTGAAAAAGGGGGGGACGTCATTCCGAAAGTATCGGGGTATGTATCTGAACTTCGCCCTGAACAGTCCGAGCCGTTTGTGTTTCTGGTGACTTGCCCCTGTCCTCACCAAAGTGAGTTGCACAGACCGGACGGTGAAGCAAATTATTACTGCAACCATGCCGAATGCCCGTGGCAGATTCGCCGTAAAATTTCACATTTCGCCTCCCGTGATGCTATGGATATCGAAGGATTGGGTGAGAAGGTTGTGGAACAGCTGGTCTCGCTCGGACTAATCAGAACTGTAGCCGATATTTATGAATTGCATTTGCATCGCGATACTTTGCTTGCTCTCGACCGATGGGGCGAGAGAAGCGTGGACAATCTTCTCGCTGCCATCGAACGGAGTAAGCAGCAGCCGTTCGCGCGGGTTCTGTTTTCAATAGGAATACGGTTCGTAGGCGAGGGCGGTGCAAAGATTCTGTCTAAATCATTTCTGACAATTGATGCTCTTGCCGAGGCAACTGTTGAGCAATTGACTGCTGTGCCTGAAATTGGCGGGAGGATAGCTGCATCGGTCGTAGATTTTTTCCAAGATGAAAGCGAAATGAGTATCGTCCGGCGTTTGCGGGATGCCGGGCTTCAATGCGAACTTAACGAAAGCGAACGTGCATCTATCAGCAAGATACTCGAAGGAAAAACATTTGTGATTACCGGAGAGCTTGAAACAATGTCACGCAGGGCAGCCGGAGAAGCGATAGAGCAGCGAGGGGGCAAAGTGTCGGGGTCGGTCAGTAAAAAGACGAGTTACGTGGTAGTAGGGGCAAATCCGGGCAGTAAATTCGACAAGGCGCAGGAACTTGGGGTAACGATTCTGAATGAAGATGAGTTTGTGGTGTTGTTGGAGGGGTGAAAAAAATGTAGAGACAGGGCAATGCCCTGTCTCTACTCAGTGTTCTAGTCATGGCAGTTGTTTACCATCGTGCATTAGTATGTTGTAATTAAGACCTTCAAGATACAAATAGTTCCAATGGTTCGACAATGAATCCGAAGGATTCAAATATTTATAGAAAAAATCTATCCAAAGACTGGTGCGACCCCGTCGGGGTCGAATATTCAAACGGGTATAATTGCTATAAACATATAATCCCTTCAGGATTAAGGAGAAATGATTTACAACCTTTCAACGTATGGCAGTAAACAACCAACCTTCCTTCTAAGCGTAGATAAGAAAAGGCAGTTGTAGCAACTGCCTCGACTTGAGCTAAAACGTCGAGACAGGAGACAGGGCAATGCCCTGTCTCTACTCTTTTATATTTTGAGAAGACAACCCCGTCCTACCCCAATTTCCCAAGCAAATACTCCTTCACCCTGTCAATGGGGATGCGTTCTTGAAGCATCGTATCACGGTCGCGAATTGTAGCTGCGTTGTCGGTTAATGAATCGTTATCAATGGTTATGCAGAACGGCGTACCGATTTCGTCCTGTCTGCGATACCGCTTACCGATTGAACCTGTTACATCATACTGAACGCGGAAACTGCCGAGTAAATCCTGATACAACGGTTGAGCTTTTTCGGGCAGACCGTCTTTGTTTGTGAGAGGGAAGACCGCTGCCTTGACAGGTGCAAGTTTCGGGTGGAAACGCAAGATTACTCGTTTTTCCGTTTTTCCGTTTTCACCTTCTACTTCTTCTTCATCATAAGCATTACAAAGAAACGCCATGAACGAGCGCGAAGCCCCAACCGCCGTTTCGATGACATACGGAACATACCGCTCACCATTCACAGTATTCACAAATTCGAGTTTCTTACCCGAAAATTCCTGATGCTGTTTCAAGTCATAATCGGTACGTGAGTGTATCCCTTCGATTTCACCCCAGCCAAACGGAAAAAGATATTCAATATCAACTGCTGCTGCCGCGTAGTGCGCCAGTTTCTCATGTGGTTTCAACCGCAATACTTCTGGTTTCATACCATATTGCAGAAACCAGTTCCACCGCTGTTCACGCCAATATTCAAACTGCTCGGTTTCTGTACCGGGCGGAATGAAATACTGCATTTCCATTTGCTCGAATTCGCGTGTACGGAAGAGAAAATTCTTTGTGTTGATTTCATTGCGGAATGATTTTCCGATTTGTGCAATTCCAAACGGAGGTTTTTGACGCGAGGATTCCATAACATTCTTGAAATTCACAAAAATTCCCTGCGCAGTCTCAGGTCTCAGATAGACAACATTACTTACATCCTCGACAGGTCCGACAAATGTTTTGAACATCAGGTTGAAATACCGTACTTCTGTCCACTCTTTTGTACCCGATACAGGGTCGGTAATCTCTTCTTCTATGATAATTGCATGATAATCAGACGGCTCGTTGCACTTCTCCAGACGTTGCTCGACTGCGTTTGCATGGTCGGTTTTGCCCTTTTTGCGGAGCTTTGCAATATGCTCTTCTATTAACGTATCGGCACGGTAACGTGCCTTGCTGGTTTTATTATCAATCATAGGGTCGGAGAATTGGGCTAAGTGTCCGCTGGCTTCCCATGTGCGGGGGTGCATGAGGATTGCTGCATCAATTCCTTCGATATCATCACGGTAGGTCATGGCTTTCCACCACGCATCTTTGATATTGCGGAGCAGTTCTACGCCGAGTGGACCGTAATCCCAGCAGCCGTTCAAGCCACCGTAAATTTCAGACGATTGAAATACAAAGCCGCGACGTTTCGATAGTGATAAAAGTGCGTCCAGTGTAACTGCCATGATGTTTTCCTTGTGTAATAAAACTATGTTTTTAAAAATGATTCTCCGACAATTTTTGTGGATTCAGCAAACGCAGAAATCCCGCATAATCCCCCTTTAACAAGGGGGAGACAAGATAAGTCGTTAAATAGTATTAATCTACGTCTTCCCCTTGATAAAGGGGAACGAGGGGATTTGTATATACTACCACAAAAATTGTCAGAGAACCTTAAAAATTATATCACAAAAATAGTGTTCAGCGGTCAATTCCCACAAAAGGAATTTGCAACACATTCGTCCAAGTAGATTCAAAACACGCTCCACCTGCAACTTTGTCAGGTAAATAATCGTAATTTTCTTTATGGTTGTCAGTAGTAACGGGCGTATTTTTGCACTTGTTAGTTTTCCTTTCGTAATCAATAAATGCTCATGGGACAGATTTGGAATAGAATATCGAAGCTGGCTAAAACATATCTTCAAGATTCCGAAGAGACCTCAACTGCCGAAAGGATAATTAATTCTGATGCGGAAGAACTCAAAAGAATAATAGATGAGCTTTCTGCACCCAAAAAACAGCAACAACCTCCGCCAAGGCAGCAAAAACAGCAGCAACAAGCACCTCCCCCAAGACCGAACACTAACGGAATGACGGCGGCAAAGGCAACGGAAATTTTAGGCGTTGCAAAAACGGCAACAGTTCAGGAAATAAAATCTGCGTATAAAAAGAAGGCAATGCAGTATCACCCGGACCGAATGATGAATGCTACTCAGCAGGAACAACAGCAAGCACAAACAAAAATTGTGGAAGTTAATCAGGCATATCAATATCTCCAGCTTCTCAAGGGCTTTTAATTTTTACTTAATATTTTCAGATGAGCGTATGAAAAAATCTTCTCTACTTCTTGAAATAATCATCATAGTTGTTGTAGCATCACTCTTGGGTTTTGGATATAACTATTTCGCTTCTCCGAAAAAAATCCCATTGATTCGTGAAGAGCAGGTATTGGTTCAGGCGGATGATTCCTTATTGTTCGCTCCGTCAGCATCAGCTGCACCGGTTCAGCAATCCGCTGAAACAACTCAACCCGTCCAACAAACAGATCCGCAGCCCATACAATCAGCTCAACCAACCGGACAAACTCAGATTGCGAAGGATACAGTTCGTGTAGCCAAGCAAAGCTCTACGACAACACAAACCCAGCCAGCCAGCCAAACGCCTCCAGCAACAAATGAAAAGGTAAAACCCGCATCCGTAACGTATGCTCAAGTATTGCGACTTCTAGAAGATAAGGATGTTCTGTTCATTGACGCTCGTAATGACGATGAATGGGCAGAAGGTCATATTCCGGGAGCAATCCATATTTTTCCTGAAGAGTTCCAGAAGCATATCCCTGAAATTATTTCCTTACCCCGTGATAAGCGGATAGTTGCGTACTGTTCCGGTGGACCTGAATGCCCACTCAGCCATGAGATATGTGACCAGCTTGCTAATTTCGGGTTCAAGCGGCTGTTCATCTATTTCGGCGGATGGACAGAATGGAAAAAAATGAAAGCCGATGGAAAGTAAGAACCGACTGCGCTGACAGCTATTAAAAAATATGAAATCATTGAATTAAGTAAATTAGTTATTAACGATATAATGAGTACAACCGACGATCAAAACATTCTCCATCTTCTGCAATTACGCTATGGTATTGTCGCATCATCTGCAGCAATGATAGCACCGATTCAGCGACTCGTACAGGTTGCACCAACCGATTTAACAACCCTTATCACAGGCGAAACAGGGACAGGCAAGGAAGTATTTGCTCATGCAATTCATGGGCTTAGCAAGCGCAGAAAACACCCGTTTGTGAGTGTCAATTGCGGTGCAATTCCCGAAACATTGCTTGAATCAGAACTTTTCGGACATGAAAAAGGTGCATTTACAGGGGCAATAGAGCAGCGTAAGGGCTTTTTTGAATCAGCCGACAAAGGGACTATTTTCCTCGATGAAATAGGGGAGATGCCCATTGCTACACAAGTAAAACTTCTACGGGTATTGGAGAGCGGTGAATTTACCCGTGTCGGCTCCCCTGAAATGAAGCACGTTGATGTACGGATAATTGCTGCAACCAACAGGGATTTGCAGTATGAAGTAAGACAAGGGAATTTCCGTGAAGACCTGTTCTTCCGCTTGAACAGCGTGCAAATAGTACTTCCTCCACTCAGGAAGCATCCCGAAGATATTGGTGCGCTCGTAGAATATTTTGCCTCGAAAGTGTGTGTAAAGATTAATGCTGAATTTGAAGGAATATCAGACGAGGCACTCCTCTTTCTCGAAAATCTACCTTGGCGAGGCAATATTCGTGAACTGAGAAATTTCATCGAAACGCTTGTAACGCTCGAAAACGGAATTTACATTACGCCAGAGCTATTACGGAAGTATATTCCTCCGGCACTGCCGAGCTATGAAGAGGAGACATATAGTTCAAAGCGAGCAATTGTCCATGTCGCTGAACCGATCCACAGGGGTGAGCGAAGTGAAACCGATATTGTTATGCGCTCGCTACTCGAAGTTCGTAATGAAATTGCAGATATTAAGCGAGGCATTTCTGCAATTATTGAACATATTGTGGAATTAAGAGCAGAGAGGTTCGAAACTCAGTCACAGGTTTCGAATTCAGTCGAAAAGACAGAGGAAAATCTGAATGAAGAGGATTACCGGCTTGAGGATATGGAGCGTAAACTTATTATGTCTGCCCTTAAACGTTATGAAGGGAACCGGAGAATGGCTGCTAAAACGCTTGGGATAAGCGAACGAACGCTCTACCGCAAATTGATTGACTATAAACTTACTGAGTTGTACTAAGAGCAGTTTCTTTATAGATTTATCATTAAGCAGGACCGAAACGGAAAATCATATAACGATTGTCACACCTGATTTTTGGTGAAAAAGTGGTAATTTGTCCATAGAAACAACGATAAAGGATTATTCTTCACTTCTTGAATTGAGTTAATTGCGTGGATATTTATTTAGTGCGACACACCTCGCTCAATGCGGATAAGGCGATATGCTACGGACAGTCTGAAGTTCATCTTGCTTCTACATTCTTGCAGGAGGCGAGTGATACAGCAAAACTCATACCCGACAGACATAACGCTATCTTCTTAGCATCTCCTGTTCGACGTTGCGTACAGCTTGCCGAATATTTAAGTCGCCGTCCGTCACAAACGGATAATCGTCTCATGGATTTGAATTTTGGGGATTGGGAATTGAAACGATGGGAGCATATTGACCAAACTGCACTCGATGAATGGATGCGTAATGCAGTGACGTCCCCTTGCCCAAACGGCGAATCATACACCGATCTTTTTTCCCGTACTGTTGAATTTTTTGATGAAGTAACTTCGAAAAACCATAAAACAGTTGTGATAGTTACCCATGCAAGTGTTATCCGTTGTTTGCTTATGTATGTACTTGCCATTCCGTTTGAAAAATCATTTGATATAAGAATTGCTTTCGGAAGTGTAAGTAAAATTAAAATTGAAGACGGCACAATCAGTGTGGATTTTATCAACAGAATCTAATCTCTTTCCCATCAAATGCAACATCTTACCTTCGACGATACAGTAGAATACTCCACCGGTAAACGTCCGTTTATTGAGCTTTTTGATTGGTCGGTTTTTCTTACTGCAGCAATGCTCGTTGCCTTCGGGTTGATTTCCATTTATAGTGCAACGTTTGATGTGAGTATGAGTCCGTATTTTGTCAAACAGCTTCAATATACAGTAATCGGATTTATCATTATGGGCAGTGTTGCATTCATGCCCGAACGCTGGCTGTCATTAACAGCGTATGGAGTGTATGGATTGACAATATTGTTGCTTGTGGCTGTGGTAGTAGTTGGGAAGACCGTTTATGGTTCTAAAAGTTGGCTCTATGTGGGTTCTATTGGCTTTCAACCGTCTGAATTAGCAAAAATAGGAACACTGTTGGCTCTAGCTGAGTTTATAGCACGTAAGGGTGTTGACCTGCGCGCTTTGCGTGATTTAGGAACGGCAGTAGGGATTGTCGCATTGCCGATAGTTTTAATTATGCTTGAACCCGATTTTGGTTCAGCGTCTGTATTTATTGCAATGCTTATGGGAGTATTGCTGTGGTCCGGAGTGGATTTGTTCCTGCTGTTTGTCATTGTCGCTGTCCCAATGACAGCTATCAGCGCATTTATCGGTAAGGCATGGTTCTATGCAATAGCTGCCATTTTCTCGACTTGGGCTGTGTTTTTCAGGAGGGGGATTATTCTCACTATTATTTCAATCACTTTATTTATAGGTGTCGGGTTTTCAGCCAGCTATGTATATGATATATTGAAACCGCACCAAAAAGACAGAATCCAGACGTTCTTGAATCCTGAAAGTGATCCTCGCGGAAGAGGATACCACGTTATTCAATCCGTTATGGCTGTTGGTAGCGGCGGACTTACAGGAAAGGGTTTTATGCACGGCACACAAACCCAATTACGCTACATTCCAAAGCAATGGACGGATTTTATTTTCTGTGTACCTACCGAAGAGTTTGGATTTGTGGGTGGCGTGATGGTAATTGGACTTTTAGGGATGGTGGTATTCAGAGCAATTAATATTGCCACACAGGCACGGAATAAATTTTCGGCAGTAATGTGCATCGGTGTTGCTGCATTGATGCTATACCATACACTTGTAAATATTGGGATGGCAATCGGTGTATTTCCTGTTATGGGTATTCCGTTGCCGTTTTTAAGTGCCGGCGGGTCGTCGCTGATAGTTAATTTCACGTGTATCGGATTTCTTCTCAATGCTCACCGCAGCCGTCAAAGCAAAATACGGGGTTAATTCAACCATCGGCTAAAAATAAAAAAGCCCGACATAATTTACCAAATTATATCGGGCTTGAGCGTCTTGGCGCGGCTCTCAGGGGAGAGATTACCGCTCAACTCTGCACAAAGATACAAACTTTTTTTTAACTACAGTACAATATTTTTTACAGATGTAAAATTTTTAGATAATTTCAGCAGGTTCTTCTTCCGGCTGAAAAGCCATTACTTCATCCACCACCGCCTGTACTATTTCCGATTCTTTGATTCTACGGACAACTACACCCTTACGGTACAGTATTCCTACGCCTTTACCGGCAGCGATACCTATATCCGCTTCACTGGCTTCGCCGGGACCGTTCACAACGCAACCAAGGAGGGCAATCTTGACCGGTTTTTTTACTCCCTTGAGTGATTCTTCGAGTTCGTTAGTTATTTTGAATAAGTCCACTTCCAGTCGTCCGCATGTAGGGCAAGCGATAATTTCCACAGTTCGCTGAGCAAGCCCTAACGAGCGGAGAATTTCCTTGCCTACTTCAACTTCTTTTTCAGGTTCGTCGGTAAGGGAAACACGAATTGTATCGCCTATACCTTCGGCGAGTAGTGTGCCTATTCCAACCGCAGATTTAATAGTCCCTACTCGTGCTGTTCCTGCTTCGGTAACGCCGAGATGAAGAGGGAAGTCTGTTTTTTCTGCGAGCATACGGTATGCTTCGATCATCAGCCGGACATCTGTAGATTTTACTGAGATGATAACATTATGCACGCCAAAATCAGCAGCTATTTCAGCGTGACGCATTGCACTTTCAAATAATGCTTCAGCAGTCGGGTAGCCATACTTTTCGAGAATATCGGATTCAAGTGAGCCGGAGTTTACGCCGATTCGAATAGGAGTACCACGTTCTTTTGCTGCGTCCATTACTTGTTTGATTCGTTCGCGGGAGCCAATGTTTCCTGGGTTAATCCGAACTTTGGCTACTCCTGCCTCGATTGCTTTGAGAGCAAAAACATGGTTAAAATGTATGTCGGCAACAATTGGAATCCTCGATTGCCTTACAATTTCCTTCATTGCATCAGCAGCTTCCCAATCATTGACAGTTACCCGAACGATATCCACACCTGCTTCTTCGCAACGGTTGATTTGAGCTACAGTGGCTGCAACATCGGCTGTTTTGGTTTTGGTCATCGTTTGAACACTTACAGGGGCATTGCCGCCTACAGGAACACTGCCTACCATCACATGGCGGCTTATTCGGCGGCGAAACGGCTTAACGGCATACGGCTGTTCATGAGCGGCTTGAAGAATTGAGAGCGGGAATTCAGACATTGTTTAGAATGTAAAGTAAATAAGGATAATAGAAAAGGTACGTATTGATTGAATTTGTTGATTGTTAATTACACATTGCTACAACAGGCATAACTATTGTAATGTCAATCATTTCCTCTGTCGGTCTTATTGCTGATTTCATAGAGTATTTTCTTCTCTTCTTCGGTTAAGCTCTGAAAACCTTTCGACGAAATTTTATCGAGGATAAGATCTATCTGTCGTTGCGGTATTTCCTGACCTTCGTAATAGAATCCTGATCCACGTCCCGACGGATGAACAACAGGAGGAGGAGTTTGATGCACATCCACTCGCCGCAATGGAGAAGGTGGGTGAGTAGGGAATGACTGAACCTTATCAGGAGAGAATATATTGAAAATCTTATCTACAAATTCAAAGATATGAAGTTTATCTCCAAACTTAAGAAGAAGAAAACCAAACAATGCTCCGCCAAGATGAGCGAAGTGCGCTACGCCGTCATTTGCATTGGTCAAACCTGAAAACAAATTTATTGCAGCATAAATCATCACAAAAAACTTTGCAGGAATCGGAAAGAATATAGGGAACATGATAATCGGGCGATTAGGGAAGGTAAGTCCGAAAGCAAGGAGAACCCCGAATATTGCTCCGGATGCACCTACCGTAGGATGGGCGTCAATACCGGGTACAAATTGAACGGCGAGTTGAACTAAACCGGCACCAATTCCACTCAATAAATAAAATGACAGGAAACGCCTTGAACCCCACAAGTTTTCCAAATCGGCACCGAACATCCACAACGCAAATAAATTGAAGAAAATATGCCCGATACCGCCGTGCATGAATTGATATGTAATCAGTTGCCAAGGAAAGAAATTTTCGGATTGGATAGGTTGAAGAGCAAAATACTTTGAAATAATTACCTCTAACGATTCACCGCCAATAGAAAACCCTGCAAAGAAAAACAATTGTATTAAAAAAATAAACGCATTGATAATCAGAAGTGATTTCAATACAGGCGGGAAAAATGAAAATCCTCCCCGCCGAGGTGCATTATAATCGCGATCGTAAATACCCATTGAAAATATAAATAATGAGAGAAATTGAGTTAAGTAAGTTATACTTCCAGTGCTTTCACACCCGGAAGGATTTTACCTTCGAGGAATTCCAGTGATGCGCCTCCACCTGTGGAGACATGAGTTACTTGCTTTTCGAGATGGAATTGAGTAATCGCAGCAGCCGAATCACCACCGCCGATAATGGTGGTTGCACCGGCTTCAGTTGCACTCACCAAGGCATCGGCAACTGAACGGGTCCCCCTAGCGAAATTTGACATTTCAAAAACACCCATCGGACCATTCCATACGACCGTTTTAGCAGCTTTGATTCTATAGCTGAATTCTTCGCAGGTTTTTGTGCCTATATCCATTCCCATCCAACCTGCTTCTATATTTTCAACAGCAACATTTTTGAATTGTGCTTCATTAGAGAATGAATTAGCTACGACTGTATCTGTAGGAAGGAGAAGTTCTACACCCCGCTCCTTAGCCTCTGCAAGCAATTCTGATGCGAGGGTAACACGGTCTGCCTCTACTAAACTATTACCTATTTCCAAGCCCATTGCTTTGTAAAAGGTGAACATCATACCGCCGCCTATGAGAATTGAATCGCACTTAGGGAGTAATTCGCGGATAACGTCAATTTTGCCGGATACTTTCGAGCCGCCGAGAATCGCCACAAAAGGACGCTCAGGGTGAGCCAGAGCATTTCCCAGATATTTCAGTTCTTTTTCAAGTAAAAATCCTGCACCTTTTTGAGTGAAATAGTGTGTAACTGCCTCAGTGGAAGCATGAGCGCGGTGTGCAGTTCCGAAAGCATCATTAATGTAAATTTTGCCCAGCTTTGCCAATTTTTCTGCAAATCCTGAGTCGTTTGCTTCTTCTTCAGGATGAAAGCGGAGGTTCTCAAGCAGGACTACTTCCCCCGCGCTTCGGGAATGGACTGTATCTTCAGCAATAGCACCAATGCAATCGGCAGCAAAATGTACGGGCTGACCAAGCAGGGAAGAGAGATGTTCAGCGACAGGAGTCAAAGAATATTTAGGATTAACTTTGCCTTTAGGTCGCCCAAGATGAGACATTAAAACAGCTATTCCGCCTTGAGCGATGATATGTTTGATAGTTGGAAGTGACTCAACGATACGGGTATCATCGGTTATTGCACCATTTTCATCCAAAGGAACATTAAAATCTACCCGTACAAGTACGGGAGAGCCATGCAAATCAAGGTCGGTCAGCGAATGAATCATATCGTGGATTTAATTATACGAATGAATTTAGGATTAATAAGAATAGTTTTACTCAACGGTAACGCTTTTTGCCAGATTACGCGGCATATCCACATTGCAGCCACGTTCTACGGCAGTATAATATGACAAAAGTTGCAAAGGAATCACCGAAAGAATCGGCATAAGCATCGGTATCGTATTCGGAACATAGATGACATGGCTTGCCACTTTTGCTATCTGAGTATCGCCTTCGCTGGCAATTGCAATTACTTTACCTTTGCGCGCCAGAACCTGCTCTATACCGGAAAGAATTTTATCGTAAACATCATCTTTTGTTGCAATGAATACGACGGGCATATTTTCATCAATCAGGGCAATCGGTCCGTGTTTCATTTCAGCAGCCGGGTATCCTTCGGCGTGAATATAACTGATTTCCTTTAGTTTTAATGCACCTTCGAGTGCCACAGGGAAATTATATCCACGTCCAAGATACAGAAAATTTTGCGCATGAGCATATTCTTTGGCAATGGCACGGATTGCTTCGGCATGATCCAAGATATATTGAATCTTCTCAGGAATTGCTGCAAGTGCTTCGGCAAGCTGTTTTCCTTCCACACTCGACACATTCCGTAATCTTCCTAAATACAATGCAAGTAATGACAGTACGGCAAGCTGGGAAGTAAACGCTTTGGTTGAAGCAACACCTATTTCAGGTCCGGCATGGGCATATACTCCGGCATCCGTTTCACGGGCTATGCTACTGCCTACAACGTTTACAATACCGAGAACCGTTGCGCCTTTGAGTTTGGCTTCGCGGAGTGCTGCGTATGTATCGGCAGTTTCACCGGACTGGGAAATCGCAATAACAACATCATCAGGATAAATTATCGGTGAACGGTAGCGAAACTCGGAGGCATATTCCACTTCGACAGGGATTTGCGCAAGCCGTTCAATCATATATTCACCAACCAAACCGGAATGCCATGATGTTCCGCAACCAATAATAATAAGTCGTTTTGCATTTCTCAGTTTATCGGCTACAGCCCGCAAGCCGCCGAGCTTTACATTTCCTTCTTCAATTAACAGGCGCCCGCGAATTGCATCACGGAATGTAGATGGCTGCTCGTAAATTTCCTTGAGCATGAAATGTTCAAAGCCACCCTTTTCGATACTTTTTAGGTCAAACTCGAGTTCGTGGATTGTACCGTTTGTCGTTTGATTATCTATTGTTTTGGTGGTGTACCCGTCTCTGTTTATAACTGCCATTTCATTATCATTCAGATAAATCACCTGTCTTGTGTGCTGTATGATGGCAGCGGCATCTGATGCAATGATATATTCACCTTCACCGATTCCGAATAAAATAGGACTGCCTCGTCTGGCAGCTATAAGTGTATTAGGTTCGTATGTTGACATCACAACCAAACCGAAAGTCCCGTCAATTTCAGTAAGTGCAAGCCGGACTGCAGTTTCTAAATCACCTGTGCGTTTATATAAATCACCGATAAACACAGCAAGGATTTCAGAATCTGTTTCCGTTTTGAATGAATATCCGTCGTTAAGCAGTTTTTTCTTGATTGCCAGATAGTTTTCGATAATTCCGTTATGGATCAAGGTGATATTTCCTGTGGAATCGGAGTGCGGGTGAGCGTTAATATCGTTCGGTTCACCGTGGGTTGCCCAGCGAGTATGACCTATGCCGATTGTAGAGGTAAGTGCAGCCGGATTAATGATTTTCTCCAAATCGGCAACCTTTCCGGCTCGTTTGGATACTTCTATTACGCCATGTTCGATGGTTGCAATCCCAGCAGAGTCATAACCCCTATATTCTAATCTTTTTAGCCCGTTCATAATTATTGGGCAAGCAGGTTTTGAACCTATATATCCTACAATTCCGCACATATTTTTTCTCCTAATTAGTATGAATTTGTTGGTTTGACGAAGCATTATGCTTTTTCTTGGATAAGGATTCAGTATATTTGTATTCGAGTTCAACAATTGTATTATTTTTTTGGAGTTTATTGAATGAAGAAAGTCTTCACGTGGAGCCATGTACCACTGTATTTTTTACTCCTCATTGTTCTTCCCACCGCAGGAACGTTGCTGGCTGCTTATTTGGCAATTTTTGAGGGGATGATTTCATGGAATGACATTATAATTTTTGCGGTAATGTATGTGATTACTGAATTGGGAGTTACGGTTGGCTACCACCGTATGTTAGTCCACCAAAGTTTCCAAACCAACCCTGTAGTCAAGTTCATTTTCCTCATGCTCGGTTCGATGACAATGCAAGGTCCTGCTATTAACTGGGCAAGCATTCACCTCAAGCACCACGCCTTTACAGATGACCACGAAGATCCGCACAGCCCTACTATCGGCGGATGGCTCCATTCACATTTCGGATGGATTTTTTCAACAACACCGCAAGAAGTAGAACAAGCCCGTCAAACATTCGGAAAAAAATTCTATCAAGATAAATTAATTGTATTCATGCACAATACATTTTTCTTGTGGACATTGTTGGGCTTTGTAATAAGCTATCTTGCCGGTGGCTGGACAGGACTCTTATGGGGTGGGTTTGTCCGTTTATTTTTTACTCTTCATGTTACATGGAGTGTGAATTCAATTTGTCATATATTCGGTACACGGCTTTTTAATACTACCGACGAAAGTAAAAACAATTTCTTAATCGGTTTACTGGCTATGGGCGAAGGGTGGCATAACAATCACCACGCTTTTCCACGTTCTGCGTTTCATGGAATGCGTTGGTGGCAGATTGATTTTTCGGGGTATCTTATCCGTGCAATGGAAGCTCTGCACATAGTTAGGAATGTATATCGCGTTCCTGAAAAGGTCTTGGCTGAAAAAGCGGTAAAGTAAAAAAAAACACATTCATAAGCTGGATTTTAAAAAGGCGAACTATAACAGTTCGCCTTTTGCTTTTAGCACATACGAACCCTTATAAATTAATATAAAATGTAAGAAACTACAATTTGTTAATTTGTTAAGTAAGTGATGGGATTAAAATTACTGATAGATTAAATTCAGTAAATTATTCGACTGAAAAATTGGTAAGTAATTAGATGCTTCGACTACGTTGTAAATGACATCCTTACATCTGCTCGTCATTCTGAGGGCTTCTTAGACCGAAGAATCTCAGTTTAGGGGATTCTCTGGGAGTTAAAAAGAGTCCTAAAAAGAAAAAGTTAAGTTCAGATGATTAAGACATACATAATTCTCAAGATTCAATTAAACTGAGATTCTTCAGTCGAGGACTTCTTCAGAATGACAGGCGGCAACTGATTTATTTTTTATGTCATTGCATTATTTTGCATCTAGCTCGGCTGCTGTTGAGAACTCAGCATAACTAACAAGCTCAAGTCACACAGAGCTTAGTCGAAGTGTACAACAACTTGCCAAGTTATGAGTATTAGTTATCACGATTATTTTAGTTCCGTCACGTACTTATTTTAGGTCAGGTCGGTTGCTACAACCGACCTTCCTGCTAAGCGTCTATTCGGAAAGGCAGTTGTAACAACTGCCTTGACTTTGTTTTTCTTGTTGTTATAACATGACAACGCACGGCTGTAAGCACCTGACTTCAACATAAATACCTTTTTACGGACTATTTAAGCAAACAGTATTTATTTAATAAACGTATGCGCTTTAATTGGTAAGTAATGAAAGTCAGGTGTAGCACCTGACTTGACTTTGCTCGCCTGACTTGACTTTGCTCGCCTACTCATGTGTAAATTTGTTGTTGATAAGGTCTA
>CAZGNO010000021.1:0-53598 GCA_964527785.1 uncultured Chitinophagaceae bacterium | reverse complement strand
CCTTCAGAATGACAGAAGGCAACTGTCTTATTTTTTATGTCATTGTATTATTTTGCAGGCGGCTCGGCGACTATCAGGAACTCAGTGTGACTTGAGCTTGTTGGTCGTGCTGAGCGTAGTCGAAGCATCTAATACTTGTCAATTTTAAAACAAATAATTTTCAGAATTTAATGGTTTGATTATTTTAGTCTCATCACTTACTCTTGAACTCTCTAGAATTTCTAGAAAGACGGACTATTATCATAACTTTGAACTGCATACGGAGTAGGGTCGTCGTAATGATTTGCCAGATTCTCAAACCTTGCAAAGTTTTTGAGGTAAGCAAGTCGCACCTGCCCAACCGGACCGTTTCTCTGCTTTCCGATAATAATCTCTGCAGTTCCTTCGGTAGGTGTCCCATCATCATACGTTGTTATACCATATTGCTCGCGACGATTAACAAACATCACTACATCGGCATCCTGCTCTATCGAGCCCGACTCCCGTAAATCCGAAAGCATCGGGGTTTTATCGGCACGTGCCTCCACCGAGCGGTTCAATTGTGCAAGAGCAATAACCGGAATATCCAATTCTTTTGCAATTTGTTTGAGTGAACGGGAGATAATAGAAATTTCACGTTCCCTGCTCTCTGCCTTGCCATGAATCAGCTGCAAGTAATCAATAATAACCATTTTGACATCATGCTCGGCTTTCATTCGTCGGCATTTTGCACGGATTTCCATTATAGTCAATGCTGGGCTGTCATCTATATATATTGGTGCCTCTGCCAGCCGACCTATAGTTTGAACTAATTGGGGCATTGAAGCATGACTTATTCTATTGGTTCGAATATCATGGGCATTGATTCGTGATTCTGCGCTCAATAGACGCATCATTAATTGAGTTGCAGCCATTTCAATTGAAAAGATTCCTACTCCTTGTTGATATTCAACCGCTACATTACGAGCAATTGAAAGTGCCAAGGCAGTTTTACCCATACTGGGTCGTGCAGCAACGATAATCAAATCCGACTTTTGAAAACCGCCAAGCATTTCATCAAGTTGTACAAAACCGGACGGTACGCCGGTAATACCATTATGCTCTCCACCCTCCATCATTGCCGTAATCATTGCAAATGTTTCACGAGCGAGCTGATTCATACCCACATAGCTGCGTCTTAAACGCTTTTCGGCAATTTCAAAAATTTTAGACTCAGCATGATCAATTTCTTCGAGAGCGTCTGTAGTATCATCATAGCATCGCTGGATAATTCTGCCCGAAGCGGCGATAAGACAACGTTTTAAATATCGTTCCTGAACAATTCTCGCATGGTGTTCAATATTAGCCGCTGTAGGTGTTAGGTTGTTAATTTCAACAAGGTAAAATGACCCGCCGATTACTTCCATATGTCCCCTGCGACGAAGCTCTTCACTCAAAGTAAGAATATCTACACCGACGCCACGCTCAAACAACCCTAGAATTGCATCGTATATTTTTTTGTTCTTTTCGTGATAGAAGCTGTCAGGTTCTAATATTTCAATAGCTTTGGTAACGGCAGTACGGTCAATCATCATTGAACCGAGTACATTCATTTCTGCATCGGTTGAGTGTGGCGGGACATGGCTTCCCAATGCCTCGATTGAAACAGCGGGCTGCTCTTGCGTACGTTTGTTAGACACCCACTTACCTACTGCTTTGGAGGTTGCGGGGTCATCGGATGAGAACATATTTTCTACTGGAAATTATAATTGAATCAAATACGCAATCTATAATGTGTCTTTCGGCTAAAATATAACAATCAAGCCGCTTTTCTTTAATTTACAACAGCAAAATTACAGATTATCTTATCAATTGTGAACTAATATCTTTGCACACTCACTTCAATATTTTCCACATGGTTTCCCACATATTGATGTAGTTATCCACAGGTGCTGTTGAAAATTTTTTGCGTGTTTCAACAATATGTGTTGCAACATATAAATTATTTTCGTAATTTTGTAACGTTATGGGAACAACGTTACAACATAGAATCAAACAAACAAAATTTGACTCTCCCCAAATGGAAGCAGTCCTTAATGTTATGGTTGCCGGAGATTATCTCCGTGAGGAAGCGGAAAAGGTTTGCTCAGAATTCAATATAACCCCTATTCAATTTAATGTTCTGAGGATTTTGAAAGGTGCACAACCCGAAGGTCATCCCAGATGTGAAATTATTGCTCGGTTAATTCAGCGTGGTACCGATGTTACTCGCTTGATAGACCGTCTTGAAAAGCAGGGGCTGGTTGAAAGAAGTCGCGATGGACAAGACCGCAGGCATTCGCACACTCGTATTACAGAAGCAGGGGTTAAACTGCTGGAACAAGTCAACCCAAGAATGGATATGCTTCATAATGAAAAACTAGACAGACTTACAAGCGACGAATTCTTGGAACTATCTCGTCTTTGCGAGAAATTATATTCAAACGCAGATGAAAACATCATATAGCCGTATATGATAAAAAATTTTACTCAAATGTGTGTTACAACATATTTTGTTATCACACAAATTTACATTTCTTTTTAGGAGTTTTTATGAAAGCCGTAGTATCATTCAATACAGTCGCAAAATTGACTGTTGCCGTACTTGTTGCATTTGGTATTTTTACATCAAATGCAAGCGCACAATCTACCAAGTGGAAAGAAGACGCAGCACACTCTACAATAGGGTTCAGTGTGAAGCATCTTCTTATCTCGACAGTAAAAGGTCAGTTTAACAATTATTCAGTATCTGTTCTGTCGGACAAACCTGATTTTTCGGACGCAAAAGTAACCGTAAAAATCAAATCAGAAACGGTAAATACCGATAACAAACAGCGTGACGAGCATCTTCGCAGCGGGGACTTCTTTGAATCAGCTAAATTTCCTGAAATTATTTTTATTAGTAAAAAAATCGAAAAGACAGGAAAAAACACTTTCAAAATAACCGGTGACTTCACAATGAAAGGTGTTACAAAAACACTAACCTTAACCGGGGAAGTGGGCGGTATACTTGCAAAAGACCCATGGGGACACACCAAAGCAGGAATTACCCTTTCCGGTGAAGTAAATCGCTTTGATTACGGTTTGAACTGGAATAAAGCAATCGAAGCAGGCGGCTTGGTAGTCAGTGAAACTGTTAAACTGAATATTGAGCTTGAGCTTGGAAAAGAAGCGTAATACTCGAGCGCACCGGACAGCAACAACTATCAATAAATCCAGTTGAGTAAGGACAGATTCTTTAATCTGTCCTTACTCAATAAAAAAATTGCATTTATTTAATTTCAATATTTATCAATAAGGAGAAATCACAATGAATAAAGAAGGAAAAACAATCCTTGTAATAGGTGCTACCGGAGCACAAGGCGGATCAGTTCTTCGTCATCTCAGAGCAGCCAGATGGAATGTAAAGGCACTTGTCCGTGACCCCGAAAAGCCAACTGCAAAAGCACTTGCTGAACAAGGAGTCGAATTAGTACACGGCAATCTGAACGATATCGAATCACTCAAAGCGGCAATGAATGGGGTATATGGTGTATTCAGCGTACAGCAGTTCTGGGAAACAGGTTTCGATATGGAAGTTCAACAAGGCAAGAATGTAGCCGATGCAGCAAAAGCTGCGGGTGTACAGCATTTGGTGTACAGTTCTGTGGACGGAGCCGAGCGTAAATCAGGCATTCCTCACTTCGACACCAAAGGAATTATTGAAGAATATATCCTTTCGCTAGGGATTCCCAACACTATACTGCGACCTGTATTTTTCATGGAAAATTTTTCTACTTGGTTTCGCCCGCAGCAAGATGAAAACGGTTCTTACTCTTTCATGATGGGTTTACCTGCCAATCGCGCTCTTCAACTTATTTCTTCTGATGATATCGGAGCATTTGCTGAGATTGCCTTTAATAATCCCGGTCAATTTATAGGGGCTTCGCTTGCTATTGCCGGCGATGAAATAACAATGGTTGAAGCAGCAGAAATACTTGGCTCTAAAATCGGCAAAACCGTTCAGTTTATTCCTCTTCCGATTGATGCCCTTCGTGCCCACAGTGAAGAAATGGCAATAATGTTCGAGTGGTTTGATACTCATGGTTACATTGCAGACATACCTGCACTTAAAACACTCTACCCCCGTCTCCAAACTTTTGCAGAATGGGAAAATCCTGCACTCAAAGCCGAAGCATAAGTTAAATACATATTCAATCTGAAAAACATCATCGTATAGTCATGAAACAATATATTGCAGATATTTCCCTCCCCGAAGTAATCTCTCAAGATTTTATTTCGCTGATTCCTCTTCAACGTCTGCAAGTAGGAATTTTAATGAAAAGCGGACGATTAACCAATTACGCCCTTTCAATTGACCGTTCTAAACTATGGGCAATTTTTATTGGAAATTCAGAGGAAGAAGTTCATAACATTATCAATATATTTCCGCTTCGTAAGTATATGGAAGTACAATTGCATGAACTGGCTTTCCACGAATATCCGCAATTACAATTCCCGATTCAATCACTCAACTGATATTTTATTTTGAGATAAATTTAGCAAATACATCAAATTATTATCCTTTAAAAAGCTGCATTGTGTCCACGTGCAGCTTTTTTTGTTATTGCTATTATACTTATTCTAAAATAACTTTCGGCATCACACCAATAATATCATCTCATTACAGTTTACCGGATATTGTATTTTTTTTTGCTGTAACTGTATGGTGTGTAAAAAAATTTCTTATCTTTGCGCCGCTATAGTAAGAAGAAATCCTGTAAGGGCTTTCATGTTTTATCGTGAATATTGTAGTGAGAATATAATTTTATAGTTTTTTTTAGTATTTGTCCCCGTATTTTATGACTGAGAATCAACCTCTCGATAACGCTGTGGAAGAAACAATCACGGCAGAAATTTCCTCCCAAACCTCCGACCTAGTTAATGCAGAAGCAATTACAGAAGTTTCTGCCGACTCAACAGGAGAAACAATGCCGGCTGATGCGGCTAGTGAGATTCACCCTGAAAATTTTGCGGAAGAACATTCTGCCGAAACCGTATCGGAGACTCAATCCGTGGCTGCAGAAGCAGAAACAACATCTGCCGCAGCTACTGTTGAACCCGTTGCCGAGGAACCTGCACCAACGGTTCAAGAGAACAGTACTGTTTCAGCAGAAATTGTTATCGAAGAGAGCCCTGCTATAGAACCTATAACCGTAGAAACCGTAAACGAAGTAATTCCGTCATCTGACTCTGCATCTGCCGAAACCGCAGGTGATACTGCAATTGCACAAGAAGTTGTTGTTGCAGTTGCTGTTCCTGTTCAGCTCACCGAAGAAGAGCGTGCTGCCGCAGCCGCTGCTGCAGAAGTCGAACGAAAACGCAAAGAAGAGCGCGCTGAAATTGAACGTAAACGCAATGAAGAACGTGCTGCAGCCCAAAAGGCACTTGACGAAGTTTTTGCTGAACTAACCGAGATTAAAAATGCAGACGGTACTATCGAAGTTGAGATAGCCGACCGTATCAAGGGAGGTCTGAGAGCTATCTATAAAAACGTTCGCCTTTTCATGCCTGCTTCACATTTCTCTACCAAACGTGTTGCAACAGAGCAAGATCTTCTTGATGCAGTAGGCAAAAAATACACAGTAAATATCCAAGAGCTTCAACAAGATGACCAAGGAAGAAAAACTATCGTTGTAAGCCGTAAGAAACTGGCAAAAGAAGAATTTTTCAGCGAACTCAAAGAAGGTGCAATTGTGGACGGTCGTGTTTCTTTCGTAGCTTCATTCGGTGTTTTTGTAGATTTGAACGGTGTGGAAGGGCTCATTCATATTTCACGCTTATCACACAACCACGTTGAAGATGCAACCAAGATTTACAAAAAGGGCGATCCAATCCAAGCAAAAGTTATAGCAATTGATATTGCCAAAGAAAAAATCACATTGAGTCGTAAGGAATTAGAGCCATCTCCTTGGGTAAATGTTGAAAATGAATTTCCGGAAGGAAGCCGCCACAAGGGAGTTGTAAAAAGATTCGCCGATTTTGGCACCTATGTAATGGTAAAACCCGGAGTTGAAGGTCTATTGCGAAATTACGACCTCTCTTGGGGTCGCAGAATCAACCATCCGTCGGAAGTTCTTACAGTAGGGCAAACAATTGACGTGCAAATCCTTTCTGTTTCCGAAGAGAAAAAACGCGTTGCACTCGGACACAAACAAACGATGTCAAATCCTTGGGATACTATCAGCGATACTTTACCGGTTGGTACAATGGTTCAAACCGTTGTTCGTGAAGTTTCACCGCAAGGAGTCGTAGTCCGTGTGAATGACGAATTTGACGGCTTTGTCCCACGTGGTCGGGTGAGAAATAACGACGCTTCTATGGTTGTAGGAAATACTGTAGAGCTAATGGTCTTGGATGCTGTTCCTGCTACCGCTTCGCTCATCCTTGCCCCGAAATACGAAGATGACGGTGGCGGATATTCCAACGAGCGCAGAAGCGATAGAGGCGGGAATGAAAATAATTACAGAAACGAAGACAGACCGAGAAATAGCGATCGCCCTAGAAACGACGACAGACGTGATAACCGCAACTCAGACAGACGCGAGGACAGACCTCGTCGCGATGACAGAAGAGACGACAGACGTGATAACCGTGACCGCCCGCAGCAGCAACATCAGGAAGAAGTCAAACAAGACTTTGCGTTCTTCGACCTTCTCTCTGATGAACAAAAGAAAAATCTTGGTGTGAAATAGTATTCCGGTTTGCGTTCTAAAACAACGCTGCATGACTACTCATATACTTGCGGTTGCTCATATAAAGAACTATTATTAGTGTCTTAAAAAGAGCAACCGCTTTTTATTTATACATCATTCAACTATACTATGAGAAGTTCATCTTCCCGTTTCATCGGCTATACATTTGCTAGCTTTTTAGTTCTGACACTTGTTTCTCTGAACGGTTGCGACCGCTTGAAAAATAAATGGGAACGTCGCGAACGTAAACTTCACTACCTCCAAGAAGAACTTGATTCTGCTCGTAAGCGTGAAAGTCATGTCCAGGATTCATTGTGGAGGATGTTAGATTCTGCCAAACATAAGCAGCAATGAACCTACTCGAACGAAATATCCGTCTGATGTTTTGTATCCGTGTTGTGCGGTGGTTTCTGCTTGTGATGTCCACGATGGTTTTATTTTACCAGCATGCCGGGCTTACAATGCAGCAGATTTTACTCATTCAGTCTGCTTTCTCTGCACTTGTTGTCCTTTTTGAGATCCCTTCGGGATATTTTTCGGATGTAGTTGGGCGTAAGCGTACTATGATTGTGGGATGCTTGCTAAGTTTCGCCGGTTTTGCATTATATTCATTCGCAGAAGGGTTTTGGGGCTTTTTCATTGCCGAGATGACACTCGGCTGTGCCGTAAGCTTTATTTCGGGAACCGACTCGGCTCTTGTATATGATTCGCTCCTTGCGCTCGGTCGGCAATCGGAATACTCAAAATTCGAAGGACGGTTGATGTCTGTCGGAAATACATCTGAGGGTATTGCTAGTATAATTGGTGCGCTACTGGCGATAATCAGTTTACGAATGCCTTTTTATGTGGAAACGTGTATAGTATTTTTCACAATTCCACTTTCGATGATGCTCACCGAGCCGCCACGAACAAAGCTCGATACTTCCAAAGGAAACTTTCGTGCAGTTTGGGAAATAATAGTGTATTCCTTGCACAGTCACGCCGAACTTAAATGGCTGATAGTGTATTCTTCCATTGTAAATGCTTCAACATTGACTATGGTATGGTTTATTCAGCCATACTTGAAACTTGCAGGGTTGCCGATTGGATGGTTCGGTGTGGCATGGGCAATACTGCAATTTTCCGTAGGGTTCTTTTCATTTTCAGCCGATACTATCGAAAAAAGAATTGGAAGAAACAATATACTGTTGTCGTTGATTTTCATCTCAGTTTCAGGGTATGTTCTGATAGCACTGTTTCAATCGCTATGGGCAATCGGCTTTCTGTTTTTATTCTATTTGGTGCGAGGGCTAGGTCAGCCAACGTTTTACGGATATATAAATTCACTCATTTCATCTGACCGACGAGCTACGGTTCTGTCAGTCGGTAATTTGGCAGTTCGGCTTATTTTTTCATGTTTAGGACCTATCATCGGATGGGTTGCTGATAGTTATTCACTTTCCTATGCATTTCTCATTTCAGCAGGAGCATTCCTTATTCCTGGGGTTGTATCACTTTTCTTGCTTCGTAAGCACAACAAGTTGCAAGCAGCAGTGGTAGTTTAAGGAAAACATTTGTTAAATTCTCATTTCAGATTTTCGATATATTAATGTATTTTGCGAGTAAAGTAAGTGTATTCATTTTTTTTTAACTAGGACTCTATGCAATCTCAACACTCAGAATTACGAATACAAATAGACGAGACGGTTACGGCTTTGCGCAAATTGACATCTGCTACTCCTACTGTAGGAGTAATTCTCGGAACGGGACTTGGAAAAATGGCGCATGAAATATCAGCAGAAGTTGTCATACCATACGATGAAATACCCCATTTCCCGCTTTCAACAGTTGAATCACATCACGGCAGGTTGATTATAGGTACACTTTCGGGTAAAACCGTTGTAGCCATGCAAGGAAGGTTTCATTATTACGAGGGGTATTCAATGAAAGAAATTACCTTTCCTGTTCGTGTGATGAAAGCACTAGGGGTGAATACATTACTTGTCTCAAATGCTTGCGGGGCGTTGAATCCCTTATATCGCAAAGCCGATATAATGCTGATGGATGACCATATCAATCTGCTTGGGGATAATCCGCTTATCGGTGTGAACGACAATACTCTCGGTGTTCGATTTCCTGATATGAGCGAGCCGTATTCGCAGCGTTTGATAGCAATGGCAGAAGAAATTGCACTAGAACAAGCAATCAAATTACAAAAAGGTGTGTATGTGGCTGTAGCAGGTCCAAATCTTGAAACCCGTGCTGAATATCGTTTTCTGAGAACAATCGGTGCTGACGTTGTCGGGATGAGCACTATTCCCGAAAACATTGCTGCCCGCCATGCAGGAATGGAAGTATTAGGACTTTCCATTATTACCGATGAATGTTTTCCCGACGCACTCCACCCTGTCTCGGTAGCAGAAATTATTGCAACTGCAGGCAAAGCCGAGCCGAATCTTACAAAATTACTGGTCGAGCTTGTAGGGAGATTGTAACCCTACTATCTGATTACAAATAACGGTAACACCATCGTACGACCGCCTGAACGAAAACGTACAAAATATGCACCTTGAGCTACTTCGCTCATGGTAAAGGTTTGTGAATATTCGCCGGCAGATACAAAATCATCTTTTATGGTTTTGATGACAGCCCCTAGTGAATTTACAATATCCATTTTCATATAGGTATTGTCCGCCAGTGTATATACAGCCGTATAATTACCGCTTCCTCCGTCAGTTTTATTCACTGATATGAGCGAAGGGGTTGTGGGTAATGGGCTGAATACGAATCCACTGTCAATGTTATTATCTTTGGCGGTTTGACGTGCTTTTTTGATTATCCCGCGCAAATTACCGGTTATATCTGCCGCACCGATAGCAAAACCGACACGAACGGTTTCCCCACGTGGCAACATCATCGGTCCTGCACCTATAACCATAGATATATCCGTTGGATTTGAGACACGCCGCCCGATACCGCTCGACATCATCAGCCATTTGAGACTACGCGTAAAACCACCGTATATACTCGAATTCGAATACACTCCGTCATTGTCTGCAGCAAAGAAATTTAGTTTCTGAGGGCTGAGAAGTGCCACCGCTACAACGGGAAAAGTATCCGGTTTGGCGCAATATACATATCCGAAGCCGTCCTGCTCATCCAGCCGTACTATATTATTCTGACCAGACGGACTAATATCCCAATCAAAATACAATCCTGCATGAAGGGTTGTAAAATCACGCGGAGATGTATTGGTAATGTCATACGTAACGATTACAAAGTCATCATTTCCATTACCTGAAAATTGATAGGCATTATGCTTGACGCTTACACCGACATCTGTAGAATCATCCAGATCGGCAAATTCAGCTTGACCGTCTTGGAGTGAAACAATCCCCGGCATTTTAACACTGAATGACTTTCTCAAATAGAACGACCTATCCTGAGCATTCGTATTAAACGATGAGCGGGCAACATTAGAAAGACGTGCTTCGGATGTACCAATCATCAATGCACCTTCAAAGAGTAAACCGGGTTTTTTCTTATAACTAAACCCGTCACCTTGAAAATTTGAGGGATAATCGTTGTAGCCGATATTACCAATGCTATTAAATGTAACTGTTATATTATTCGCTGCCATTGTGCGGTAGGTAGGGTTAACTGTCAGAGCAAACGTCGAATTGGAAATAGTCCCGATTGAATCACGAAAAACTAGTTTAATTTCCATATTGTAATTTTCGGGTGCGTTTTTGGGAACGGTAAAAACGAGTGGAATGGAAAGTTCCTTCTCCTCAAGGGTAGCAAAATCTCCTGCATTAAAAATCTGGGGTGTAAAAACAACCCCCAAATTTTCAGGGAATTTTGGCTCTACTACAAGATTTTGTACCGATGCCAAGATGTTTTTGACCGTGATTTTCACTTCAACTTTTTCGTCGAGCTCGAGAAGTCCGTCTCCGTTAGCATCCGTTACATGAAACTTTGAGAGTATGGCTGAGCGGGTGTTTCTGTCGGATATTGCGCGCAGAGCATTTACCCTACCTCTGCCTATATACCCTGCACGTTCAGGGTTTAATGAATCTATATTATCGGCAGTTGCCTTAATTTGTTCTTTAATTTGAAGCGGTGTGTAATTTGGAAATTTCTGGCGCACCATTGCAGCAACTCCGGCAACACAAGGGGTTGCCATCGAAGTCCCGCTTTCATTTTCGTAGAGGTTATTCGGTATAGTTGAGTAAATCGAGGAACCGGGTGCAGACACATCAACAGACCTATTAAAGTTAGAGTAGCTTGCGCTAATATCGTCTCTTGCGGTAGCTGCTACACAGAGAACATCTGGGTAAGCAGCAGGATAAAAAGCTATATTTTGTCCGTCATTCCCCGATGCCGCCACAATCAATGAACCTAATGAAATTGCGGTTGCAGTAATTTCCCTTTCAGACTGGGCAGGCGTTTGGCTTCCCCAACTGCAACTTATCACTTTAGCACCCACAGTAGCAGCATACAAAATACCGTCATAACCGTTTTCTATAGATGAACTTCCTTTGTCATTCCCAATTTTCACGGGAAGTATACGAACATAGCGGGCTGTTCCTGCTATCCCGATTTGATTATTAATAACCGCCCCTGCTATTCCTGCGCAGTGCGTTCCGTGTCTATGCCCGGGGATAGGGTCGTTATCTTGTCCAGTCTCTGATGTAGAGCTGACAAAATCCCAACCGTGCCAATCGTCTATATAGCCGTTATTATCATCATCAATATTGTTGGTTTTCTTATCATTCCCTTTTGAATCATTACCGCTTTCACCGGGATTAACATATATATTTGCTGCCAGATCTTCGTGATTGTAATCTACACCGGTATCAACAATTGCAAGAAGTATAGGTGCGGTATCCGAAGGGAAAGCATCCCACGCTTCGATAGCTTTGACTGTTTGTACATTATATTGATCAGAGAGAAAATTGGGGTCGTTCGGCTCGAAAACGAGTGTATGTTCAGGCATCGGCTCGGCATATTCAACATTCGGATTTGAAGCGATTTTACGGGCAAGTAATTCTACATCAAGTGAATGAGAGCAATCAAGTACGCAAATAGAGGAGAGGTTTTCAGATAATGAACGTGGTGATTTTTGCAAAGAGGGGTGTAGCTGCGCTTCACGCTTTGAAACGGCTTTTAAGGTTGCATCGCTTATGTATCCTCGTGAAGTATGTCTACCCAGAAGTGCTGTAAATTCCGACAGTTCTCCGCCACGTTTCTGCTCCAGCCATTTCAAACCGAGAGGTGAATCATATTTAAATTTGACGACAATAACACCCGGTTTTATAGCAGCAAAACCGTTGGTGACGATGCTTATGGCTATAATACACAGAGCAAACAATAGTCGAATGAGTTTCATGACGACCCCTTCCGGATAGAACTGAATGATTTTTTTATTATGTACGGAAAATTACCGAAACTATTGCTCAAGCGTATGAAAAAAAACCAATAGCACCAATATTTAGCGTTGAGCTTGTTTTTATATCACTTAGGGTATAGAGATATCCGTTGTTTAAAAAAACGCTCTCTAAAACAACCCGCCGATACCCAGCACTAAAATAAATATCAACAACACCGCTCCGCATATCCACATCATAATCCGTTTACGATGTGAACTTACCCCTACAAAAGGAAGTAACAGCCAAAAAAAACACCAAGCACTAAGAATGAGTATTGCCAAATCCATTGGAAAAATCCTAAGAATCTGAAATTCAGGAAGAAAATACCAGCTTGGACCGAGAGCAGATGTACCACTCACTGCTCTGCTCAAATCCACCGGCAATCGCTCCAAATATCCCCCAAAGGGTGCAACAACAATCGCAATTAATGCCAGTGTAATAATTGTTATACCGGCTAAAGAGATATATGATAAACGACTATACCTGCCTATATCGCCTAATTTTCCTGCTAACCTAAATACAGAACGAAGCATCAAAACCATTATAAACGGGCAAACTAAAATATGTATAATAAACATACGCGGAAGTGTAGCCGGTTGGAGGGTTGCTCCGCTCCGCAGTATTGTAGCAATCGTTTCACCGAAAGGTAAATAACTTGCTGCACTGAGTACAATTTGAGCAGATACATACCCAAGCATATTCCATGGCAGAATATGACCGGTAAAAGCTGAAAACAGCGCAATTACAATAATTCCAATAGTTTGAAACCATATCAATTCGAGTGGAGCACGATAACCGCGTCTAAAAAAAAGCATGATAAATGCAATTACCAAACATCCGATAAAGCAATGAACACTTATTATATGCACTCCACGAATAATTGCCCCAAACGGAATTTGTTGCATAATTCTCTGTTCAATACTTGCTGTTGCGGCATTGGCGGTTAAAATCTGCCCCTGCTCATCACGCATAATTTGGATATTGTGCAAATGTTCGGCAGGAAATTGCACACTATCAGCGGCTCGTATAGGAAGAAGCAACACTTCATTTTGAACACAAAGCGTATCGGAATTAACCACCACCGTTTTATAAGCACGAGCAATTGCCACCGGAGTACCATTTTGCGACAGCGGTCTTACCGATGGTTCATAATTGAGTGAAAGTAGAATTCCGGTTAGTATTAATACACCTAAAAACACTCCTGCCAGACGTATACAATCAATCCACAGAGCAGGAAGTTTAGCTCCTTTTTCTTCGGGAGGAAGTGAAGAATTGCCCAGTCGAACACGCCACCAATGCTTAACGGAACGAAGTGATGATTGCAGTGTTGAAGGCATATCGCGGTTGTTTTATAGTAGAATTAAGATTTGATGTGTATCTTATGGTTCGCGACGTTCAATGGCAATACTTAGATACAATGGAGCAAATTGTTCGATAAGTACCGGAAGTTCTTTGTCTTTTCTTGGAACAACCTTTACAGAGAGATTTTGTTTTATTGCTCGTGACTTAATCTCTTCAATAGCTGCGCGGCAAAGAGGATTCAACTTTCCTGAGGCATCAGTATATGGTTGAAGAATAATAGCACCGACTCCCCTGTTTCGAGTAATATTTTCAACCATTGCCGCTGCAAACATCGGCTGAAAAACAGGTAAAAGATAGTCACTACCTGTAAAGGTGTTAGATTTTGTGCGAATATGCTGAACAGGAAGCACTATTGTTCGTACAGCCGGATTACCCGTCGTATCGGTAGCACGGAGCGTAATTTCAAGCGAGTCGGAACTGTAAGATGAATGAAGGTCTTTACTCTGGATGGTAAATTGAGTCGGTAATTTATCATTTTTTGAAATTGCTATAACCTTACCCCCCACGAAACATTGCCAAGTTTTCAATAGATTGCGGGGACGGGCATCAACACTAAACTCTAATTGTGAAGGAGTTATTTTTAATGTTCCATGACGAGGAATAACCGGAGCAAATAACCCCGGAGAATCAGATTGTAAATCCACGCGCGTGTATTGCCCTTTCACTTTTAAAACGGTAGTATCTACAGTTTCTGAAGCATGAATTACAATTCGGTTTTCTGCAACATTCCACTGTTCCGTAAGATATTTCTTGATGGTTTCTGAGCGTCTCCCGGCGAGTTCAATTGTTTCAAGATGGGTAGATTTGTCCGCCCAACCTACAACAATTAGAATTGCGGATGTATCCTGTTTCATTCGTGAACCGATAACATCAAGAGTCAGGGCATACATTGAATCACTGTCAAGAGTAATATCTTCCTCGGAGAACTGTGAGGTTTTTCCCTTTTTAAAGCGGGGATGAAGTACATCGGAGTTCTGTGCAAAATACAGAACAGGTATTACCGGCAATCCCTTGCCGTCCTCCCGTTCTTGAACAATAATATTCGGAACAATGGTAGAGAGTTTTACCTCAAGTGTTTGATTTGACTCTGTTGCCGGTTTTCTTTGGGTTTGATAAATGTCAAGTTTGCCGGAGCCGCCCGTTTTATTCGACGCAAAAAGTGCATTTTCGTCATCCAACAGTGCAAAGTCCGAATCATCATATTCTGAATTTATCTCTGAAAGCGGGATAGGCGGTTGCCATAATCCTCCGACTTTGATTGAAAGAAAAATTTCATATCCGCCTTTGCCGCCCCATCCGTCGGAAGCAAAATAGAGCGAATCTTCTCCGGCAAGAAAGGGGGTAATTTCATTACCGGAAGAATTGATGGTTTCGCCAATGTTGAGTGGCTGTGACCAATTGCCGTCGGTTTGCTTACGGGTAATCCACAGGTCTGTCTCGCCAATTCCACTGATGCGGTCGGAAGAAAAGACAAGAGTTAAACCGTTACGTGAAATTGTGGGGTGCGATGTAAACGATTCATCAGCCAATTCTTCGACTAGCATAGGAGGATTCCACAGAGAACCATTTATTGAGCTTCTGAAAATTGAGAGGAAAGAACGCTGTTCGCCAAGTTTAAAAGCAGAAAAATATGCCTCACCTTTTGGTGTAATGGTAAGGTACGACTGATTACCGCGCTTGGCATTAAGAACGTCATTCAGAACAGCGGGTGCAGAAAATGAGGTGCGGGAGTTTTGGGATGCAATATAAAAAACGGAACGTCCAGAACGGTCAGAATTAAAACAAAGAAGCTGCTGCACAGGATTCCAAACGGGAGCAAAATCATCGCTCGCCGAATTCAATTCACGGCAATTCCGTACATTTCCCCACTGTTCTTGAGCGCAAAGTTTGAAAGGAAATACTACAAACAATAAAAAAACTGCAAAATATCGTATCATTCTATAATTGGATATACTCCCGTTCGGTGCTTGGAGCTTCTTACGTTAATAATTACTACTTTCGGCAATGTTTGCCCACTGCCATTATATTACCTACACAATACTACGAATAGCAGCATTTACTGCTTAGTTATCATCCGTACAAATCTCCGGCTGCCCGATGTCAATTCCACACAATATATACCTGCCGGGAAATCTGACAAAGATATAGATGTTTTGCCCCATTCTAAAACTTGCTTGACAACTGTCATGCCCAGTACTGTACTTATTCGGCACTCCACACCGCTAAACGGCACTTCAATCTGAATATCATCATCAGTCGGGTTCGGGTAAATATTAATGCTAGCACTTTGGAATGGCTCATCTACTCCTGTAGATGTAACATCAAAATCATCTGAAACAGACGAGCATGATTTTTTATCATTAATGGTAACGGAGTAATCGCCTGTTCTTTTCAGAACTAAAAATTGTTTGGTTTCATTCGGAAGAATCTTATTATACCGCTTCCATTGATAGCTCTCTGCTGCTGTTGAAAAAAGAGTATCAGCACGTTGAGTAATCGTTGGTTTTGGAGGTGGAGGATTGAATAAGATTACCCTAGTATCCGATGTAGTGAAACATGGTTGCAAATCAACAGGCGTTGCCCAGTACGAACCACTTGATTTTACTGTTATTGATGGAGCAATTTCTCCGGTTGACCAGCGACAGGTCACTGAACCAGGAAAACCTGAAGTGGAAAGTACAATACTATCACCTTCACACTCCAAGCCACTCTTAGCAGTTATTGATATTGGTCTGGCATCAATCGCAACAAATCTACCGTCACTCAAGAAGTTACCTGTTGCAGCGAATTCGCAGGTAACATATACGGAAAATCCTGAAGCTCCTCCCCAAAAGCTAATTCCACTACTCCCTTGACCTGAAAACTGAATATCTCCATACATTCCACGTACTGACCAATAAATCTTACTCGGCTGTGGTGCAACAGATACAAAGAAACTCGCAGACTGTCCACATGCTATTCGATCCGGACCACTAATCTTAACACTAGGATATTTAACTATGACTTCAACAGTGTCGGATGTTGCCCGGCATGCCCCTCCATTACTCGTTGTCACAAAATATTTACCTGCTTCACTGACTGTAAGTTTCTGTGTATTTGTACCATTAGACCATTGATAGGACGTATATCCACTTCCGGCATCAAGTATCGTAAATTCACCTGTATAAAATGTGGTTGGTTTTAGTGCCTTAATGACAGGAGCAACCAACGGATCTACAATCACTTTTACAGTATCACGAGCTTGAATATTATTTGCATCTGTAATTGTAAGAATATAGTCGGTTGTAACCGTAGGTGTAGCAATCGGATTTGGCTTATCTACATAATCAAGTCCCGCTGCAGGAAACCACCCATAAGTATATGGAGGTGTCCCTTCTGATGCACTAGGACTTCCTCCAATTGAGAGTGATGCACCGTGAGTACATAGCGCAGTATCTTTACCCGCATTTGCAACACAATCAATAATAACAGGTTGCGTTACTATTGCCGCCCTACCTGTATTCTTCTTTTCCTCTTCAGCAGATGCTACTCCCGCAAACGATAAAGCAACCAGTGCATATCCGTGTAGTGTAATGTTGGATATGGTATTGGAAATTCTTAGATGGTTCATTTCCTTTTCCTTTGGCAAGTGAATAAATTATAACGCAAGATTTTTTACTGGCTAAAGTTATGACTAATTATATCACCTATGAAAAATTTACTTCTTGGTTATCATCCGTACAAATCTCCGGCTGCCCGATGTCAATTCCACACAATATATCCCTGCCGGAAAATCTGACAAAGAAATAGATGTTTTGCCTGACTGTAATTCCTGTTTGGCAATTGTCCCCCCTAATACCGTGCTTACGCGGCACTCTGCACCTGCAAAAGGCATTTCAATCTGCAATTCTCCGTCGGTTGGATTTGGGTAAATATTAATTCCATCAGCTTGATAACCTTCATCAACTCCGGTTGACGTAACGACAAATTCATCGGAAATAGCTGAGCAAGACTTTACATCAGTAATCGTAACTGTATAATTTCCTAGTTCACTGACAACTAAAAACTGCTTCGTCTCATTCGGTACAACTAACAAATTCCGTTTCCATTGATAACTTGTTGCCGAACCTGTAGCAAAAAGCGTATCAGCCCGTCGGGTAATTGTTGGTTTTTGTGGTTTCGGATTGAATGAAAGTACCATTGGAGCAGAAGTTCCCGTACAGTTGTTTGCATCTTTTACAGTCACTGAATACGTACCGCTTGCACTGACTGAAATTGATTGAGTTGTTTCGCCTGATAGCCATACATAACTTGCATAGCCCGACGGAGCAGAAAGAACTACCGTTTCCCCGTCGCATTCTGTTCCGCTTGTTTTAGTTATCGTCGGTGCAAGGGTTGAACTGATTGAAACAGGGTAATTCGCACTTGCTGAACAGTTTGTTGAAGTTGCTGTTCGAGTTAATGATAGTGAACCCGATGTTTCTCCCCACAGAACAGTAACCGAACTTGTTCCATTTCCGTTTGTAATTGTTCCGCCTGTAGCAGTCCACAGGAATGTGCTTGGTGGTGTTGCAACTACGGAATAAACGGCAGTTGAGTTATTACACAACGAATTAGGCCCGCTGATAACGGCACTCGGCTTGGGATTGACATTGATATTGACTGGAGTTGATTGTGCCTTGCAATCATTAGCATTAGTAACAGTAACACTATAGTCACCCGCTTGTGTTACGGTAATGGTTTGTGTAGTAGCTCCATTCGACCATTGATAGGTCTTAAATCCCGTTCCCGCATCAAGTACCGTATTTTCACCCTCACAAAACGTTGTAGGTTTTTGCGAAGTAATTGCCGGTGTAGTTTTTGGATGGACAGTAATGGCAATCGGCGGTGAAGTAGCTTCGCAATCATTTGTATTGATGACCTTTACCGTATAACTTCCCGCTTGGTTGACTGTAATCGTTCTGGTCGTCTGGTTGTTTGACCAAAGATATGACTTGAATATACCAGCATCTAGAATCGTACTGTCGCCTTCGCAGAAAGCTGTCGGGCGGGTTGCTATAATTGTCGGGGTCGGCAGGGAGTTTACCGTTACTTTGGTTGTATCGCGTGTTGAACAGCCGTTAGCATCCGTCACAACAAGAATGTAATCGGTTGTAATAGCAGGCGTTGCAACAGGATTTGCGTTTGTAACTGCGTTAAGTCCTGTCGCAGGACTCCAAAGGTATGTGTAGGGAGGAGTTCCCCCTGTAGCTGCAGGTGTTCCTCCAATCGGTGCTGACGAACCTATACATACAGATTTATCAGTTCCTGCATTTGGTATAGCACGAGCATACATTGTAATTGCTACGGTGTCGCGTTCAACGCAGTTATTAGCATCTGTCACAGTTACTACATAGGCAGTATTTACTGTCGGAGAAGCAATCGGATTTGAAATTGTCGGGTTATCCAATCCGATATTTGGAATCCATGAATAATTATAAGGCGGTGCGCCTCCGCTTGCAGTGGGTGTCCCACCTATACCGATACCGCTGCCGTAACACAGAGATTTATCACTTCCTGCATTGACAGCAGTACGCGGGAATGTAGAGATCGAAACTGTTTTCTGCGAAACGCATCCCCTCCCGTCGGTTACGGTAAGAGTATAAATTGTAGGAATACTAAATAATGCCGTAAGAGTCGGATTAGCCGATGTCGGGTTGTCAAGGTTTGTTACCGGAGCCCATGCGTATGTATAGGGCGGAGTTGTACCGGTAGCGGTCGGACTGCCCCCAAGCTGAATATTTGTTCCGTAGCAAACACTTTGATTCGTCCCTGCATCAATTGTCGGAAGAGAATGAACTGTGATATAATTTGTTCTGGTGAGTGAATTCGAGCCGCTTGCATTCGTTGCCGTAAGTTTTACGGAATATGTGCCCGGTACAGTATAGGTATAGCTTGGATTTTGTGTAGTGTTTGTAACCGAGCCGTCATTTTTGAAATCCCAAAGCCATGATGTAGGGCTTTCCGTGCTTTGGTCGGTAAAATTGACTGTAAGAGGCACGCATCCTTGGAGGGGTGTTGCTGTAAATGCAGCGGTTGGGGGAATACCTACATCGCAAGTTCCGGCGGTAAGTTTGACCATCGCCGTCGGACCGCAGGGTTTGTTGTTAATGCTTCGATCCACGACATCAGTTCCACCTGCAATATCACTTACTGCATTAAGTGTTCTAACATCGGAATTTGCCCCCAAAGCATAGTGCATTACCTTGCCGTTGGAAATAATATGCCCAAGTTGATGCCCGTGTCCAAGTTCATGGACTGCTACAGATTGGAAATCATATCGGTTTCCGGTTGTCGCTCCCGGTCCGAAATTCCAGCCGCCGTTCGGCGCGGTGGCTTTGAATACCAAATCCAATTCTCTTAATCGCCAATATGTGGTATTACATCCTGACCAATAGGTATAGCAAACACCTAATACGCCCGTCCCGAGTGCACAGTTATCATCGAAGGTGACGATATTGACGCCGTCCGTACCGTTATTACAATTTATCGCACTCGTTCCGGTTGCTACTGCATAATTTACATACGTATTGCACCGCCATGACTTCAATGCCCGCTTGAAAGCAGCATTTGCATCGGCATTATTATTAAAATTTGTATTGAATGTCAGTGTATAGCCGCCATTACCGTTCGAGTTTACCAGATATGTTTGTTGAGCTGCTCCATTCCCGTCTGTTACATCAAATACGGAGTAATCTACAGTTAGCGTTCCGGCAGAAGTAGATTGTGTACCATCCACGCCCGTTACACGCACTGTTCCCGTACCTGCTAATTCAGGAACCTTTACTTGGATTTGATTATCGTTCCATGATACGATACGGTTTGCACCTGCCGTTGCATAACTGGCACCACCGTCATCAGGATTTCTAAATGCTACCGCCGCTTGCCCTGAGTATGAATTACCAAACCCTGAACCGTTAATTGTAAGTGTGGTTCCTGTCCCCGCTGTTATTGTAGTCGGTGTAAAACCGGTTACGTTAGCCGCAAGAGTTCTTGCCGATTTATCAATTGAAGATTTTTTTTCTTGATAATTTTGTACTTCGCGGTAAGGATTGCCAAGTAGCTTGGTGATGGCAGTGTAAAGATAATTCGGGTTTGAATATTTTGCGAAAATATCAGAAACTGTATGTGATTGTTCATCATACGAAACGACACACTGTCCCCATGCAAACGGTTCAAGCCCTTTGAAATCATCATTTTTTGAGTGTTCTTGCAGGAAGAAAACACCTGTCTGACCTATTGATAGAGGTGTCGAAGGGGATACCCTGACTGCTTCATTTCCAAATATTCCGCCTTCGGTGGTTATTTCTATTTGGTTTAACTTGTTTCCCGTCAGCCCTTTAAAAATCTTATATATATCCACAACCGAACGGGTATAAATCATTCCCGCGCTTCCCGCCTTAAAACTCGTTTGAGAAATAATTTTCCCTTCTACAATCACAGTTGCTCCTTCTATTCTCTCAGCCAGCGGAACCGGATATTGAACACATTGACCATGTGCAGCGATACCTGTGAATACAAAAATCACACAAAAAATGAGTATAGTTTTCATGGGTTACTCCACTATCATGTAAGAGGTTAGCTTGTGAATTATGCGAATTTACATAAATTCCTAGAGAAACATAACTGTAAATCATTTGGTTACATCTTTTTCTGTATCACAATCAAAATATTCACATAATATCTAAAACGTAGTCTTAGATATGATATGGATTGCTCTTACTATAATTTCCCGCCAAGAGCGAGCGCAGCAGCCCCTATTGCCGGGGTTGAATCGGAGTATGTGCTTACATAGCAATCGGCATGAATCGTATCCCGCAAATACGGGTTACCCAAAAGGACGGCTATAATTTTTCTTCCGTTCGCTATCAGTGAAAGAGCGTGGTCAAGATGTGCCGGAACGTCCACTGTTCCCCGATGAGATTTTGCCCTCATAAACAGTGCAACGACGATGACCTCAGCACTAGCAGTTTGCCCTGCCAGAGCGGTCGCCTCATTATCCGTAATTGCGGCATCCAGAAAACCAAAATCGCAGTCACTTTCCACAACTTGCGCAAGATAATGGAAGAACTCCGCACCCGGCTGAATATTCTCATCCTGCATCACAGCAAATGCAGCAAATGTTTCATACTGTCTAAGAGGAAGAGTATGGGCAGAGTCTTCTATTTTTACAGCTTTTTTTGCAACTTGAAGCGCAAGTGTACCGTGTTCTTCCAGTGAAATCGGCTTTGATTCAAGTGTTGTAGCCATTTGTTTGCACCATTGTTTTGCCTCCTCAATATGTGTAGCAGCTTCGCGCAATCTTGCTGCGAAATGTGGATTTGTTTCGGCTTCGCGGGCGAGTGATTCGATTGCCTCCCAGGGATTATCAGGAATTAAAATAACATCCGACCCCGCATCCATAGCCCGTACTGCTGCCTCTCCACTCGAATAGTGATTCGTAATTGACTGCATTTCGAGAGCATCAGTAACAGTCAGTCCTCGAAAGTTCAATGAATTCCTTAGAAATCCTGTAGTAACTGCACGAGAAAGCGATGCAGGTGTATTATCTTCGATTGGAAATCGAGAATTGTCATCAAGGTGTTTTTTGCCTTCGGCTACAAGGGTTGGTGCAGCAAGATGTGCAACCATCACCGAACGTACTCCGGCACTAATAGCAGCTCGAAACGGTGGTAGTTCTGTTTGTTCCAAGCGGTCAAGACTATACGTGAGAGACGGAAGTGAAAGGTGGGAATCAACCGCAGTATCACCGTGACCGGGGAAATGTTTTGCAGACGCCAGTACACCTTCGGATTGCATTCCTTCAATCATTGCTACTATATGCGGAGTAATAGCTTCGGATGTCTCCCCGAACGAACGGATATTGATAATAGGGTTCTTAGGATTGGAATTAACGTCGCAAACAGGAGCAAAATTCCAATGAATACCGATTCCCCGTGCTTCACGTGCAATAGCTTGTGCAATTTTTCGTGTCATTGCTGTGTCATTCGCTTTACCTACTGCCATTGCTTGTGGGAATGCCGTTCCGCCTTCCAATCGCATTGGCAATCCGTATTCATAATCAGCACTCATGAGTAATGTCCCGTTTGCAATTTTTTGAAGCTCTGTAATCATTGTCCTGGTTTCTTCCAGTTTTCCCTGAAAGACACAAAAGCCCGCTATACCACTAGATGCAAGACGATGTATATTCTCACGATAATCATTATCAACAGAGTATTTATCTTCGGAAACATTAGGCATGACACAGCTTGCGGCAAGGCGATAAAACGGCGAAGTATTCATAGAGTACCGGAATAATAGAAATTAATGTTTACTGCAAATTTACGAAGTAACGACCTAGCATCATCAGTGCAGATGAAGAATATGAATAAATTATGTGTAGGTTTGTAATTTGAACGTAGCTTTATGTGTCTAAGCGGCATCAAGACGGCAAATCCCTTTTGAAATCGGGATACGAATAACCCCAAATACTACAAGAATTTTCAGGGAGAAATACAAATGAGTACAAACGAAGAGTCACACGCAGAATCACAGCAGCACAGTCATTCCGCACCACTCCGTCGTGTAACGACCAGACGGCTTGTTGATATGAAAAAACAGGGTAAAAAAATAGTGTGTCTTACTGCGTATGATGCATTGATAGCCCGAGTTTTGGATGAAGCAAAAGTAGATGTGATATTGGTTGGTGATTCCTTGGGAAATGTAGTGCAAGGACATGAAACCACCATTCCGGTTACACTCGAAGATATTATTTACCATACTCGCGCCGTGAACCGAGGTGTGAAACGGGCAATGGTTATCGCTGATATGCCGTTTATGAGCTATCAAATTTCACCTGAAGAAGCATTCCGCAATGCAGGACGACTGATGAAAGAAGCCGGTGCCAGTGCAGTAAAAATTGAAGGCGGAGAGCGGGTAGCCGAAGCAGTACGGCGAATGACCGAGGCAGGAATACCCGTTATGGCACACCTGGGGCTTACCCCGCAAAGTATCAATCAATTCGGCAGCTATAGAGTTCGCGGAACTGATGAAGCCGAAGCCGCTACATTACTTCATGACGCAAAACTATTGGAACAAGCTGGAGCATTCGCGATAGTTCTTGAAAAAATACCAAGCGGTCTCGCAGCACAAGTAACTGCCTCGATCAGTATCCCAACAATAGGTATCGGTGCCGGTGCGATGTGCGACGGGCAAATCCTTGTCTATACAGATATGCTTGGTCTGACTGTGGATTTTAATCCGCGCTTTGTGCGGCAATATGATAATCTTTATCAAAGAATTCATTCGGCTGTCTCACGCTATGGGGATGATATTCGTGCTTCGGATTTTCCCAATGAAAGTGAAAGTTATTAGAAAGAATTGAAATATGTCCAATTTCGTTAAAAAAATACTTACAGGTGCATTTGTCTGTATGGTGATTATGATGATAGTTTCGTGCGATAGCAATACAATCACCGACCCTTCCGACGTTGTTTTTCCTGATTCAAATGTTAGTTACCGAAGTCAGGTATTCCCCTTGCTGTCTCTGAGTTGCGCATACATCGGATGCCATAACGATGAAAGTGCAGCAGGAAATCTCCGCCTTACCAGCTATAGTGTAATGTTTCAACACGCGGGCTTAATAATCCCCAAATACCCTGATAAGAGTACGCTCATCCAAACAATAGAGGGAACCCTGCCACACAGAGCGACGTATTATCAAGTATTCAATGAAAATCAGAAGAAGGGGATGAGGGTATGGGTAACGGAGGGTGCGAAGAATAATTAAGAATTTGAAAAACCAAATAGAGTGGGGTTTAAAAACCCCACTCTACGAAATGTAACAGGATACAAACTTAAGAGACACAAAATACCTACCGCACCACCGTCATCTTCTGAATCACAGTCTCCCCAACCGTAGGGCGTATTTCAATACTGTAATTCCCACTTGAATAGCCGGTTGTTGAAATTGGGAATGTATGTACGCCAGATTCCAACATCGCATTCTCTGCTATCGTCGCTACTTTCTGACCAAGCATATTTATTACAGTAATCGTCAATCTTTGGCTGGTAGGCATTGACAGTTCCAGTACTGCATTTTCTCGAATTGGTTGAGGGGTTAATTTGCAATGGATTGATTGTGAGTTTGCTCCACCTTCTGCCACACCAACAGGTAGTGCGCTTCCCTTAAGTTCTGCAACACTATCGGCTCTTTTTGCATCACTCGAGAAGGTCACTTTTGTTGAAAAATCCCCTGCATTTTGTGGTGCAAAATCAACATTGAATGTAATGTATTGAAAAGGTTTTATGGTAATGGGGTAGTTCGCAACCCAACTATTTGCTTCAAAAGGAGTACCTGCGAAAGCTATGAGGTGATCATCACCTGTAAGCACCAAATCCACTTTTCCTCTATTTCTAATTTGAAGTTGTTGAGACGTTGTTTTTGTTCCTGCGGTCTTAGCACCATAATCAAAGTCATCCACTTTGATGTCGGGACTTGCGATTTCAGCTTTGAGAATAGTTTCAAAAAACAATAAGCAGGAATCACCAATTGCAATTTGGTCATGGTATACACCATCATCAGTATTAATAAAATCACCGCTTAACGGGTATTCAGCATTTGGTGGAGTGAGAGTAAATGGCATTTGTAGGGTATTGTTAATAGTGAAACCCTGTTGATTGTCTTTAAGCTCAAGTCGACTCATCGTAATCGGTTGAGTGCCATAAGTAGCAACAGTAAAACTAAAGATTTTTTTCTCACCTTTTTTAACAACACCAAGGTTTATTGTATCTCCCTCTTCTATTCTCAAATCCACTCCTTTGTATTCAACAAGTATTGTCGTATCATTCTCTGAATGGTCGCTAAATACCAAAAACGCGCGTGCAGGTTTTCTTTGGTCAATTACTTTTAATTTCCAATCAGTGGTTTTGGTTTTACCTGCTATGAATGTTTTTGTACTGTCATAACTAAATATATAATTAGAGCTTGAGTCCTTAATCATAGAGATAAACCCTAAATGCGATTGTTTCAAAGAATCAGAAGGAAAATCACTGACTGTACCATCACTAACCGAACCGTCACAGTTTAGCGACCATACAGGTCGGGGAGCGAGCGAGTCTATAATTTCCAAATTATTTAATCCTACACTTATAGGCATCCCGTAAGAACCGTTTGGACTAAACCCATAAGCATAAGCACCAAAAGGTGTTTTAGCTCTAAAAAGGTATGTGGACTCGTATGGTAATTGTATCTGCTTACAAGCGTATTTCTGACCGTTAACAGAAAATAAATATCCGGGTGCTTTTCCAAATCGCTCACTAACCTTTTTCCATGTCGAAGTCCCGATAAATGATATTATGTATTCAAAATCGTCGGGTATGGAATCATTAGCTGCTAACTGATATGACAAATTTATATAATGATTCTTAATGTAATTACCGAATACAGCTCCGGGAGTACACCATATTACTTCTTTTTGATATTGCTCAAACGGCGGGAGTGTTAACTGAAAGGGATCAATTGAAGCGGTATCATCCCCTTGCCCGTGATTATACATTACTACATAAATCGGCTTGTCGGCAGTAATAACAACTGCTTTTGGTGGACCGTCGAATGAACGCCGTTCTACATACCCATTATCAAGTAATCGCGAAGAACGAGGAAGGTTAAGCCATAGCTCTCCATCTCGATAAACTTTAGTGTTTTTCTCTTTGGCATAAATACGGATCAGAGGATTTTTCTGACGACCAAAAAGTGGTGTTACATGATATTCCTTACCCCACGCAAATACAGGAGTCTCCATTTCCATAATAAAACTGCGTGACATATCTTCAACCGGAACACTTGCAAATTGGTTGCCGGAGACAACACCTACGGGCTTGTTTGCAGTTATCCTGCTGCCAGAAAGATCTTGATTCACAGCTTTAGTTGCAATGCACACTACATCACCTCTATTCATTACAAAAGGGGCTGTTGTTTTTCCAGATTTTACTCCACCTGAGGTTTCAGAAGTGGCAGTACCACCCATTTCAAAATAAACCACAGTGCTGTCATACGCAGCACTAATTGTAGTCTCTGATGTAAAATTATATGTTGTGACGGAACTCGTATATGAAGATACAATATACTCTTTACCAAGAGAAGATACAGGTAATGCGAGAAAAGCTTCGGAAGAATAGTTATAGAGATTTACACCATAGCATGTTACAGGATATTGGGCAGACACATGAATTGCAGCTCCGGGATATACTTTTTCCGGTGGAGCAGGTGCTGTCCCGGATTTCTCGTAGGGCTGCACCGCACCTGCACCCATTGTAAACTCAATGGCATCATTTGCCTTACACATTTTGGTTCCCTTAAATTTTAAGGACTGAATTTCTAATGTAATGTTTTGTTGTACTGTTGAAGCTATGATTACACGGCAGTTACTCGTACCCGGAGATTGGCCATCATAACAGGGAGGAAATGAGAAATAAAATTCCGTACCTGAATTAGAACTGTCAAGAACAGCAGTAATAAGTTTGGTATCAGGCTCTTTGGAAAAAATAGATGCAGCAGTAAGTATCAGTAAAGCAATAACTACCAAAATGTAGCGAAAATTCATAATAATTCCTGAATGATGGTAAAGTACAAAATCTACAGATAAATACCCATAGAATCAGGTAAGATACTGTAAGTTAACAAAAAAACGTTTATTTATATATAAGTAAGGGGACAAAAATAATCGTATTATTCGAATAGCTGTCATTCTGATGGAGTCTTCGACTGAAGAATCTCAGCTATGCACTACAAAAACTGGACTGAACAGCATACGGAGATTCTTCGCTAACGCTCAGAATGACTGAACTAAATTTAGCAATTTAATCTGTCCCAGTACTTAAGTAACACAGAATAAGCAATATTATCACCGAAATCTGGAGCTGAGCTTAGTTATCAACTTTTGCCTATCTCATAACTTTCCCAATAAAAAAGCCCGCAAGCATTTACTTACCGGCTTTGAATATAAGATTTACATTTATTTACTCTTTGCTGTGTTTCTTGCCAAGTTCGCGCACATAATTGCAGAGCGGTTCAAACTCTTCGTCTTTGATAATACCTGCCCAAGTAAGCATCTTTGTAGATTCTCCCAAATAATTTTTGGGATGCTGAATCACATCTTTCAAAATATCATTTGACGGATATTTAATATGTACCTGAGTTAAATTGGCAAACCCAGAGCCCGACTCACCATGACAGGACTGACAAGAATACTTATGAAAGATTTTTTGTCCATCAGTTCTATCTGCTGTCGTATCATAGAGAACTGATTTCGGAACTTGATTCCTTATAGCCGGAACTGTCTTGATAAATGCATAGAGGGCTCTCAAATCATTGTCTGTTAAATCTGCTTCTGTCAGCATCGGATAGCGCATCGGCTGTCCGTGCGGGTTGAATCCTGTACGCATTGTACGGACAAAATCCTCTTCTGTCCAATTACCGATACCTGTTTCTTTATCGGGTGTGATATTGGCAGTATAAATTGTGCGTTTGTTGTAATCAATCATTGGATTGCCGCCACCAAAGTACCCCCCGGATTTTTCTGGGAAATGTTCGTCCATTGTTTTGAAATCAGCAGAATGACACGCATAACATCCCAAAAGATGATTTGATAAGTATTTTCCGTATTCATATTTATTATTTGTATCTGGAACAGGAATTTTTTGCTGCGGGTATTCAAACGGTTTGAAAAGAACTCGGCAAAGCATTTTTGTCAAGAAAGATTCTTTTTGTTCGATATTGTCCACATCTGCCGCTTGTACAGTCGGGTCGTCGGAACGAAGAAAGGCAATAACAGAATATATATCCTCGTCGGGAACATGAGGCATTTTAATCATATATGGCGGAGCGTATTTTCCATTTTTACGGACACCTGTGCGGAGCAGATAAGCAATTTCACCATCTGTCCACGAACCGATACCTTTGATTGGGTGCTGGGTAATGTTGCGAGAATGGATTTCACCGAATTCGGCAGGTAAATCTACCATTAAATTACCGGTCAGTTTTTTTGTAACAGGGTCTTGATGGCAGTTTCTACAAAGCATATTAGCAATTTTACGTCCGCGCTCTACCCGCTGTGGTGTAACTTCTACTTTTAGGTCAATTTTAGGAGTATCATAGGTAGGTAAATCACTCATATTAATATAAAGGGCTAAACCGCCCAAAACCACTACAATTACTCCGAGAACAATCAACAAGTATTTAAAAAATTTCTTCATAGAATACCTCCAAAATTGTTAAAAAATGATAGGGCTTCTTACCCCTATAAATATATTGACAAAAAACGGAATTTTAGCTGCAATGGATTGCGCGTACGATTGATTTACATTATTGCAAATTACAAGATTTTGTGATAATACTCAATTATCTTAATTGCCTGAGACATTAATTTTTTTCAATAGTAATTGTGATACCATATCCATCGGATATTGGCTCCCAATTAAAAATAAGACTACAACTCTATTTTTACGAAGCTACTGTGAACCCTTGAGAAAGAAAAAAACAAGTACAATAATTTGCTGTCAGGTTTTCTGATAATTTATGTAAATTCGCATAATTCACAATACTAAACTCATTAATTACCAATATACGCCATGAAATTCACTCTCCTTTTTTATATAATGCTCATTGCAGCAACAATAACCGCGCGCGCTCAATGTATGCAATATCCTGTACCCCTTGCTGAACGAATCGGCGGAGCAAACACAATCGTAGAAGGCAGGATTATTTCACAAAAGAGTTTCCCCGCGGGTAGGGCAGGAATGATTTATACACGCTCTACAATTGAAGTGTATAAAATCTTCAAGGGAATGGATGGAAGCATTGTGCCACATATAGACATTACAACCGAAGGGGGAACATATCAAAATGAACGGGTGGTTGTATCTCCGGCAATAGAATTATCTATTGGTCAGACAGGTGTGTTCTTTCTTCAAGAGCATATTAAGAATGATGATTTTAATGGGTTCGAGCCATACTCATGGGGACAGTGCTTTGTTCAATATGACGAGCAAACAGGAACAGTAAGTGATATTTTCAAAATTTATAAAAGCATAAATTTTATTTATAAAGCTATTACTGAGCAGACAGAAAGTGCTGCCCGTCTGATTAAACCTTATACTCATCAACTAAAAAAGCAAAATAATAAATCTGCACAAACTCTTGCAGCAACAATTACCGGATTTTCTCCGTTAACTACGACCGCAGGAACAAACAGCATAGTGACGATTACCGGCTCGGGATTTGGTAATTCTTACGGAGGACAGACAGCAGTTGCTTTTGCCAGTGCAAATGATGGCGGAACAACAATGTTTAGTGCGACTGCACCTCATTTCGTTTTGTGGACAGATACCGAAATTCAAGTAAAAGTGCCCTCTCGTGCCGGAACAGGAAGAATACGCGTTACATCTGCCGATGGCAGTCAGGCAACTTCTGTTAATTCCATAACAATTAACTATAATGTACTTAATACTGATGATTCAAACGGAACTCCTCAGCAAACATATCTCGTAGATGCAAATACCAAAGGTGGCTATACAATCACACTCAACAGTGCTTTTGCAGCTAATATTCTAGCGAAGGAAGCATTTACAACGGCTCTGCGAACATGGCGGTGCAATACGTTTGTCAATATCGGTATAACTCAAAACTTGACGCCAATAGATTGTAGGGACGGAAATGACGGTATTAATGTCATTGCTTTTGACGACAAGTGTTCCCTTCCTGTCGGTGTTCTTGGTGCAACCTACTATTACTATAGTACATGCAATACAGTTTACTGGCGATTACGCGAGTTTGATATTATTTTCAGTGCAAATGCGTCAGGAAGTATATGGAACTACAGTTCTAAGTTTGCGGTCGGAGTTAATCAAATAGATTTTCAATCGGTTGTGTTGCATGAATTGGGTCATGTCCACCAACTTGGTCATATTATTAGCCCGAGTGAAGTCATGCATTATAAAAGTTCTTATAATACGTTTTCTCGCATTTTAGCAGCGCGGGACATTGCCGGAGGTACAGACGTGATGAACCGGAGCATTCAGACAATGCCATGCGGACCAAAAGGAATTACCAAACTTACTTCATCAGTATGTGATAATCCGGGTGTTGCTCCAAGTGCTATTTTTTCTGCCAGCCCACTAAAGGGATGTGCACCTCTCACAGTTAATTTTACCGATCAAAGCACTGATAGTGCAACCGGGTGGAATTGGGATTTCACTAATAAAGATGAAGATCACACCTATATACAAAGTCCAACCCACACCTACTCAGAGCCGGGCATTTACGCAGTAAAATTTACTGCTTCCAATGCGCTCGGCTCACATTCAACAACAAAAACCAGCTATATAACCGTATATTCATTACCTACTCTTGATATGGGAAAAGACAAGAATGTATGTCTCGGTTCAAGTATTAAGATTGGTGACGGAGTAAAAGTAAAGGGTGCTGCGCCATATACATATAGTTGGTCTCCGACTGATTTTCTAGATAACCCGACCGTTGTAAATCCTAGTGTAACCGCCTCAACATTATCAGTCATTGATTATTGGCTTACCATTACCGATGCAAACGGTTGTACTGCAACTAAACCTATTAAAATCAGTCCGGTTTATTTTCCAGTTATTAGTGCAGGAAGTGATAAATCATTCTGTAGGGGTGAAGAGGGTGTGACAATTGGCAGCACTCCAACTGCTTCCGGCGGAACACCGCCCTATACTTTCTCGTGGAGTCCTACTAAAGGGCTTGACTCTCCTACAAGCCCAAACCCAACTGCCAAACCGATTGCCTCGACTACGTATATTCTAACTGTATCCGACAATAATAACGGTTGCCAATTGTATGACACAGTTCTTGTTACTGTTTCTTCATTACCGACAAAACCAATGATTACACGGAGCAACGATACGCTTATGTCAACTCCGGCAGCGACCTATCAATGGAAACGGGATTCTGATATACTTACCGGTGAAACGAAGCAATTTATCATTACAACAACTCCCGGGAAATATACTGTTACCACTACATCGGAAAGTCCTTGCAGCGTGTCGTCTGATGAATTTACCATCGAATCAACCTCAGTTCTAGAATCAGTTGAACTAACAAATATTCTCATTTATCCCAATCCAACGGATGGGAATATTGAGATTCAATTGCCGTTTGCAGGTGCAATGCTCCGTTTGTATAATGTATTGGGAATGGTGATTACTGAACAGGTTATCGAAGAGAATCGGGCAACCGTCTCGCTGTCCGATTTTCCGTCGGGAGCTTATTTTCTGGAACTTGTCTCAGGTGAGCGGCGGGTTATTCGGGTGATTACCAGGGAGTGATTGGGGGGGAATTTTTCATGTGTTGGGTTAGTTGTTTAACCACATACATTGATTTTATACATTAGTTTCTTTGTCCCGTAAGTATGAATCCACTTCGATATTCCCCAGAGGGATATATAGTAATAGTAACTGGATTCCCCATGAAAATTACAAACCCCGTCAGGGGTGACATATGTCGCTCCATACGGAGCTTTCTCTGGATATGAGCATACGTTACTATTACTATTAAGCCCCGACAGGGCAATACTATTCCAAGTCTTGACTGTTGTAACCACCGACCGGACCAGAAATAAAAAAACCGGAACAAATTGGAAAATCAATTTGTTCCGGTTTTTATAGACGTAACTTAACTTACAGCCCTAAATCAATTCCGAAATAAAATCCCCGCTCCGCAGCAGGATAAAAATCCTTACCCTCTGCATTTGCAGCATACAGAGCATTGAGGAGATTAGTACAATGTGCGTGCAAACGTACACTTTGGAGTGAAAGAATTGAATTCCACTGGTAGGATACATCCATATTCACCGTAGAGTACGCATCAACACGATTATCAGCATAAGGAGCCAGTCCGGGAAATTGAGTACGGATCTCTCCCAATTTCTCACCATAATTATCTGAGTAAAACCCGCCGACTTGCTTCATTATTACCGACGCCCATAAGCCGCCTGTCTGATACGAAAGCCGGATATTCGCCAAGATGTCAGGGAATCCCGCAATTGGCAATTCTGCCATTGAAATACTCTGCTGAGAATTAAGATATAAATTATATTCTACGAAACGATTGCGACTGACGGTCACATTTCCCGACAGCGTGAATGTACCCACATCGCCCGATGACCAGAGAGCAGCCATTGCTTCCAGTTCAACACCGATATGGCGCGAACGCGGAACGTTTCCGTCAATCGGATTACCAAAAATATCAATCCTGCCGCTTTTCACTAATTCATTGGAAAATTCCATCCAGTAGAAATTCAGTCCGCCCGAAAATTTTCCGTTGGTTGCACGGTAGCGGCTTCCTATTTCTATATCCAGCATTGTTTCAGGTTTTACCAAAGGTTTTGTGAAATCGTACTTCGTGATACCGCCTACCGTATCTTTTTCAAACAATGGGTAGGGAGTAGAAGAATAATATGTTTCTTCGGCTGCAAACAGGTTTTTCATACGCGGTTCGTGGGAAGTAATTGCCGCTGAAGTGTAGAGGTTTATTTCATCGGAAAGGGTTTGAGTTACTCCTATTCGAGGATTGAAAAACAGATAATTTACCGTAAAAACATCACCATTACCCGATATTGTTTCTCCATTTATGCCGCGGTATTCTGTGAATTTGCCGCCTGCTTTTTCATTTCCAATTGTAAACCCGTTATGGACTACTTGCCCTTCCAAGGTAAGCAATGTTGCGTCTGAAACTTTGTATTGCTCGCGTGCAAATGCTGAAAAAATACGTCGGTAACCATTGTAATCATAGATTGCGAAATCAGGGTTCATTCCTGTAGGCAATCCCTCGGCAAATTGAATTTTTCCGTAGTGATAGGACTTGTTCATCCTGTATTCTGCCCCTACGGTCAGTTCGCCGCCGTCATGTTGCCACACCAAACGGGGTATCCATCCGCCATGTTTGTTATCAACGGTTGCACGAATAATCGTGCTTCCCGGAACAACGCCGTCAGGAAATCCGTATTCAGGTGTAAGGCGCAGTACGGAAGCATCTGCCCACGAAGCATCAAAATCAAAAAAACCTATTCCGGTATAATAAAAAAGCGATGATTTAAGCGTCAGATTATCCGAAAGAAAAATATCATTCAGAATTTCATAGTGCGGTTGTGAGAAATTTTCTATTTCTTGGGCGCGGCGGTCAGTAGGATATAATACGTTCTTCCCGGTAGAATCATACTCAAAATAACTGTAGTTTGACCTGCGTAGTTTCGTATCGCTAATATAGGATTTTGGTAACCCGTTGTAGGCGAGTCCGTCAGATATTGGTCCGCCGAAGATATTAATTTGTGTAGTCAGATTATCATCAAACCGGGCAGTACTCAAGAAAAAACTGTTCAGTTCCGCCCACGCTCTGTCGCGATAGCCGGTGGAGTTAATCCGAGAGAGACGGGCATAAAAGGCATATTTATCCACCAGACCCGAAGAAACTTCTGCCGAAAACTTGCTGGTAATCGGTGCAAGAACTGTTTTATCGCCTGTAACGTGTTGCTGGTATCCAATTCCCGACGAAAGGTGAATAAACCGGCTGTCAGCAAAGTTGGTAGTTGTTAAACTGATGCTCCCGCCTATAGCAGCCGAGCCGTAATTCATAAGTCCTGCACCGCGCTGCACTTGAATAGACTGCATATTTGCTGCTGCGTCCGGTACATCAATCCAATAGACATTCTGGTCTTCGGGGTCGTTTTGTGGTATTCCGTTAATCATCACGGCAATTCTCCGTTGGTCGAATCCTCTCATTTTCAGATAGGAATACCCCACGCCATTTCCATTTTCAGAATAGAAAAATGACGACGGCATATCCGACAGCAAAACGGGTATATCTGTTACCGTATGCTGCTCTTTGAGTTCTGCACGGGAAATCTCGGAGAACGGAATAGGCGATACGGATTCTTTAGCACGGGTAGTTGTTACCGTAACACTCGGCACGGTATATACTCGCGTAGAATCACTCGAAGATTTGGAAGATTTTGACTTTTCGGCGGGTTTTTGCTGTCCATTCGCCGAACTGATAAGTCCGAACAGTGCTGCACTAAAAACGACAACACGAAAAAAAGGGGAGAAATTCATAAAGCGTACTTTCTGCTATAAAACAAAAAAATGAAAGTAGCGCAGGGAAGGAATGAGAACAATGCGGGCTGTAAGGAGTTCTAAAGAAAACCTTACAGAGAGGGCAGTGCTTTTCCGTTTTCCTACGCCGGTATTATCCGGTTCAGGTCGAAGAGTATCATCTCAGCCCTGCCTTTTATGTAAACATATTCGGCAAAGCACCTCTAACGGCTGTGGCAAAATTAAGAAGGATTTTGGAGGTGGTCAAGATTTTTTTTCTTTAGCAAAAACAGAAGTGCCGTCAGAATAATTATTCTGACGGCACAAATGAGGATTATCACAGATATTACTTTATCACCATTACCGGAAAACTACGGGATTCACCTGCAAGCGAAATTTGAATAATATATACACCCGAAGGTACTTCTGAGCAGTCCCATTCGAGTATCCCCATATAGTCCTGAATCTTGTTTATTTTAATTTTTTTTGATTGCGAAGTCGAACCATATACACCGTACACATTGATTGCTGCATTATCGATATTATAATGTCGATTCCAATAAATTCTACTTCGTATCATATTTGTACCAGGCATCGGATAAGGAGCAAAATTCCATAAGTAAGCTCCTTCTTCGTCAATTTTCGGTTCGCTGATACCATTTACTTTTGGATTTAGAGACAGTTTTGCTAAGTTAACTCTAAACTCTTTTCCTCCAATGCCATTCTGTGAGGTTCCAATTAATAAAAATCCTGTTGTATCATTAAATATGTGTGCTGAAATAATTGCATTTGCACTATTTGCAGGATAATCAGAGTCATATCCTTCCCAATTTGCAAACATATCGCTACTTTTTATTGAATCCCAAACAGGTACATCGGCTTCTATATCCTTTGTATAAAATATATTATTAGAATTTGAAATTGTGTAAACTGTATTGTCAAAACTGAAAATCGTGTTAGGATTGCCGTTGAACTTAGCTGGTATCTTTACAGAATCAAATACATTATTTACGTAATCATATCTGTATAGAAGATTATACCCTGCTCTGCTGTTGGATTGTGAGTACGTAGGGTAGAGTATATAATTATCTTTTAAACCAACAAAATTAGAATATACACTATTGAGGTACAAATATGTTATACTGTCAAATGTTTTGGTTGCGGTTTGATAAATTGGAATTTTAATCTTCAAACTATCCCATGTTTTTCCTTTATCTGTTGATTTCAAAATAAAATATTTATATGAATAATCTTTAGTATTTCCAGTACTATCAGTTTTATTACTGCCTGAGGAGTTATAAGCAAGGCAATAAACGTTTGAATCTTTTGTTAAAATCATATTAAGAACTGAGCTAATCAATCTGACTGTATCTACCAGTCGAAAATTCTTATCATATCGTAGCACAATTCTCTTAGGTAAAATTACCCCGTTGCTATCTTTCTCAGTCCTGCTTATAAGATAGAGAATGTAATTTCCCACATCCAACCCTTTAGGATTTCTTATCCCATACGAAGAATTATTATCATAGTTGAAATGAGTCAATGAGTCATTATATTGCAAGGTATATGTATTTCCATAATCATTAGTTACAAGTATATTAGTATCCGCAGGATTACGTGTAATGGTTTTAACATAGCCGTTTCCAGTTGAATTAAAGAAATAACTTGTCGGTGCTAGTCCTGCAAATTGTGGATAATCTTTAAATTTTTGAGGAAGCCATGTTATACCCCCATCCTCTGTTTTAAAGAAATTTTGCCTGCTAATGATGTAAATTAGCTTTTCACTTTGAAAGCTTACATTTTCTACATCTCTAAAATATGCATTGAAGAATGACTTTACCTCCCAGTTCTTACCCCCATTATACGACATTAAAATCATCCCTTTTGAACCGACTGCAATTAAAGTATCATTATTAATAGCAATAGCTTCTTTAAATTTTGACGGATCAGAATTACTATAATAAATTGTTCTGTCAATACTATCTTTGTCATTTATAATTGTAGCGTCTGCTGAAGAATAAATATATTTTGAAGTATCTATTTTAAAATACTCCATACCTAAAAGAATGGAATTCTCAGCATTCAAGGGTCTTGGTTGAAAAATACATAATTCAGTATCAATAATTATATAACAACCATTTTTAATAAGACCAAATTGGCTTTTCCATGTTACCCCCTTATTATCTGATTTCACAATTTGTTGAGAACTATCTACTCTTGCACCATTATTGGTTGAATTTATTAACGTATATATAGTATTACCATCCAATTTTAAATTAGATATGTTTTTACAATTACCACAAGATGGATCTGCTACTTTAATAATGTCTGTTGTATCAAATTGGTTCGAAACTGTTGAATAATGGATTAGATATTTTTTCATATAAATAATATACATATCCTTGTCGTCTGTTTCGAGATCATTGTATTCTGAATTGCTGTCTAATGATACTATAGGTACTACTGACACGTTCAAATTATTGTCTGCTGTATAAACACCTGTAGGGGTTAGCAAATACATTGTTTTATCATATAATACCATATCTATGATTCTTGAGGAACCGAATACTTCTTTAATCTCCCAAGTTAGGCCATTTGTTGTAGATTTAACGAGCGAATTATCAGTAATCCCTACGAAATCATCACCTACTACTTTGATACATTTAATATTGTGTTTATCACCTATATTCAACTGTTTAAATGTTTTCCCAAAGTCTAATGTATGGGTAATTATGCCATAATCTCCATAACATAGAATATTTTTACCGTTTGTGACAACTCCTCTATAATCTGTTATCATCCGTTCAACTTTGAAGGGTAGTTCTTGAGAGAAAACAGTGATTAGAGATCCAAAGAAAATAATAATATTAGTAAAGTTCTTCATATAACAACCATCTTATAATGTTAATAAATTAGTATGCACTCTTTCTTTTTAACATCAAAAGGGTATGCTAATTAAATAATAGATACCCTCTTAATGTATGGTATATATGTCAAAGATGAAAATTTGGTATATGAATACTTCAAATTATGGACAACTATAAGCTTTAAAGCATCCACCATAGGTATGATCACCAAGATTATCCGGAGTTTGTGGAGGATCTGGAGGTACACTAATTAGAGTTGTTGAGCAGGTTACTCCAACTTCAGTGTACGCAACGTAACCCCCGGGGCATTTATCAACAATCGATGTTATAGGGTTTCTACATTGTGTAAAGTAAATTTGACAATATCCTTCTCCAGGACATACTTCCATCCATTTTTTAAAACTCCATATTCCATTATTAACGGATCCCAAAATATGCCATTGCCAGCAAAGCGGATATTTGATTGTCATACCTAAACAGTGGTCATACCACTGTGGGTCTTCTGGGTCGCAATCACGAACTGTACAAAATATCGAAAGGTATTGCCTAACTAATTCTATGATTTCATCTTTGTTAGCTACAGTACAGCCAGTTTGACCAGGTATTGGTACCCAATAAAGTATAGTCACATTACTGGGGTTAATGCCAGTAATATCACAGCTAAAACAAAAAGTTATACGCCAATAACATCCCGATGCATCAGGTCCTAAATCTTGAGTTGTTAGGTTTTCATTGGGAGCACATGTATATTGAGCATACATATTCTGAGATACACAAAAACTAGTGAAAAGAAAAGTAAACACTAAGTTGAGAAAAAAAATTTTCATAATAACCTCAAAAAAGAGAAAATAAAATATTTGATTAAAAATAAGGGGAAACTAAACATAACAAACGAGTTTTCTTCTTTTTCAGGAGGAGAACGGTCTTTTATACGGTGGTAGAGCATTTGCTTCACGCAATGATACTCAAAGCTCGAACCAGTGATTTGGTGTCTCATTATTTCTTATAAATGAAATGGTACGACTGATGAAATATTTATGTTTATAACCGTGTAATTTTTAAATTATATACTGTAAAAACAGTATGTTTCTAAGTATCACAATCTAAGTATCACAATCTAAGTATCACAATCTACAACATTATCTATTGATATACAACTCTAACGCACGATTTCAACGCACGATTTCAACACTCTGTTTACACAATATTATTATAGAAACAGAAGACTTATAAAAAAAACGCCTTCCCGAACTTAACCGGGAAGGCGTTTTTTATATTCTATTACAATCCTATTTACGTTCAGCTACTCGCACTCTATTCTCCAATTTTGCAATCTCTTTCTTGAGTTCATCGCGTTGGGTAAAGTTTTGAGTTGCCTCAAGCGTAACTTTGAGGTCTTCAATCTGGGCTTCCGCCTTACTGACGTTTATTGCACTTGCTTCCTCAGCTGTTTCTACTATTATCGAAACACGGTTTTTGAGTACTTCTACGAATCCGCCGTCGGTTGCATAGATTGTTTCTGTATGGTCTTCATTCAGGATTTTAATTACCCCAATATCAAGCGACGATATAATCGGCGCGTGATTAAACAGCACTTGAAACGGACCTTTTGTACCCGGAACTGAAACCGATTCGGATTTACCGGAGTAAATAATGCGCTGGGGCGTTACAATATCAACTTCTAAAAGATGTTCGGACATAGTGTGTATCTCTCAAAATAAGCGTTATAATTATTTATTAGACTTTTTGAAAGCATCATATACTTCGTCCAATGTTCCCTTGTAGCTGAACATACCTTCCGGTATTTCATCCACATCACCGTCGAGAATTGCCTTGAAGCCGCCAATGGTATCTTCAATTTTCACATAACGACCCGGGAAACCCGTAAATTGCTCTGCAACGTGGAACGGCTGAGAGAAGAATTTTTGGATTTTACGGGCACGGTACACTGTACGCTTGTCTTCGTCGGAAAGTTCATCCATACCAAGAATATTGATAATATCTTGAAGGTCTTTATATCCTTGAAGAATACGTTTTACACGCATAGCAGTATTATAATGCTCTGAGCCGATAATAAGCGGATCAAGAATCCGTGAACTGGAATCAAGCGGATCCACAGCTGGATAGATACCAAGCTCGGCAATCTGACGTGAAAGAACAGTTGTAGCGTCCAAGTGACTGAATGTATTTGCAGGAGCAGGGTCAGTCAAGTCGTCCGCAGGAACATACACCGCTTGCACAGATGTAATAGAACCCTTATCAGTCGAAGCAATACGCTCTTGGAGAAGTCCCATTTCTGTAGCGAGAGTCGGCTGATAACCCACAGCAGAAGGCATCCGTCCCAAAAGCGCGGATACTTCCGAGCCGGCTTGAGTAAAACGGAAAATATTGTCAATAAACAAAAGCACGTCACGACCTTCTTCATCGCGGAAATACTCTGCCATCGTAAGTGCTGTAAGAGCAACCCGTGCACGCGCTCCCGGCGGCTCGTTCATTTGTCCGAATACGAGAGCAGTTTTATCAATAACGCCCGACTCGGTCATTTCACCGTAGAGGTCATTTCCTTCACGAGTACGCTCACCCACACCCGCAAAAATGGAGTAACCGCCGTGATTCTTAGCGATATTGTGAATCAACTCTTGAATAATAACTGTTTTGCCCACACCTGCGCCACCGAAAAGCCCGGTTTTACCACCTTTGGTAAACGGCTCGATAAGGTCAATAACCTTAATACCGGTCTCAAACATTTCTTTACGGGTACTGAGGATAGAGAAGGCAGGGGAAGGACGGTGGAGAGGATAATTCATACGTGAACTGATAGGACCTTTGTTGTCAATCGGTGCGCCGATAACATTTATCAGACGCCCCAGAACTTCGGGTCCTACAGGAACCATAATCGGTTCACCTGTATCTATCGCTTGCATACCACGTACCAAACCGTCGGTAGAGTCCATTGCAATGGTACGAACACGGTCTTCGCCCAAGTGCTGCTGAACTTCGCAGACTAATATTTCTTCTTCGCCGGTAGCAATAGATTTGCGGGGAATATTAAGTGCGTTCAACACAGGAGGAATAGTACCGGCAGGAAATTCGATGTCCACAACAGGACCAATCACTTGAACAATTTGACCATGCTTCATAACATAAAACCTTTGGAACTAATGAAAATTGAAGATGTATTTCTAAATAATCTACAAAATTACGGAAAACTTCGTTCCACGCCAAGAACCATAGTCAAAAAGAAGCGGATATTCTGTATTTAGTTGGATTTATCTTTTAAAATTATTCGTCATTCCGAGTTCATAACAGCCACCGACCAAGATACAAAATAAAGCAATGACATAAAAAAAACAAACCAGTTGTCGTCTGTCATTCTGAAGGAGTCTTCGACTGAAGAATCTCCGTTAGAACGTGTAAACCTACAGGTCGGATGGGCAAACGGAGATTCTAGCGAATTTAAAAAATGTCATAAAACAGAATCTTTTAAGCTCAAGTGACAATGAAGTACTTAATTCTCAAGATTCAATTAAACGGAGATTCTTCAGTCGAAGACTCCTTCAGAATGACAGACGTAACTATTTTATCTTTGATACTATTGCATTGTTTTCTACTGTCTCGCCGTTTGTCATAAACTCAACATAACAATTCTCTTACTTTTTGGCTAGTACAATCTATATTTGGATGAAATAATCTAATTATAGAGTATTCTACTTCGTCATACCGATTTCCCGAAGCAGTGCTTCACGTTCTATTTCGAGCTGACGGATTTTCCGTTCTATCGAATCCAGTTCTTCCGGCATGGAATCAATCTCTATACGAAGTTTGCTGGCTGCCTCGTCCACGAGGTCAATTGCTTTGTCTGGCAAGAACCGATCGGTGATGTATCGAGAGGAAAGTTCGGCTGCAGCCACTATTGCACCGTCGGTAATGCGAACTCCGTGATGAACCTCGTAACGCTCTTTCAGTCCGCGCAGAATTGAGATTGTATCTTCAACGGTGGGTTCGTCCACTACTACCTTCTGAAAACGGCGTTCAAGGGCAGGGTCTTTTTCGATATGTTTTTGAAATTCATCGAGGGTTGTTGCACCGATACAACGCAAATCTCCGCGAGCAAGTGCCGGCTTGAGGATATTTGCCGCATCCATACTACCTGATGTAGCTCCGGCACCGACAAGGGTATGCAATTCATCAATAAAAAGAATAAACTCACCGTCGGAGTCTGTCACTTCTTTAATAACCGCTTTGAGGCGTTCCTCGAATTGCCCGCGAAAACTCGTTCCGGCGACCAATGCACCCATATCGAGAGCAACGATGGTTTTTGTTTTGAGCGTCTCCGGTACATCGCCCGAAACAATCCGCTGGGCAATCCCTTCTACAATTGCAGTCTTGCCTACACCCGGCTCACCGATAAGTACGGGGTTATTCTTCGTGCGGCGGGAAAGTACTTGCAACACCCGGCGAACTTCGTCCTCGCGTCCGATAACCGGATCAATTTTTCCTTTACGGGCTTCATCATTCAGGATTCTGCCGTAGCGGTGAAGTGCCTGGTATTTGTCTTCGGGGTTTTGGTCGGTTACTCGCTGATTACCGCGAAATTCTCCCAATACTTTCAGAATGGATTCTTTGGTTACACCTTGGTCTTTGAGAAGTTGAGCAGCATTGGATTTTTGTTCGGCAAGTGTAATCAACAGATGCTCAACGCTCACATATTCATCCTTCATTGCAGTTGCTTCTTTAAGAGCAGACTCCAACGCAGCAGATAGGCCGGACGAAAGGTAATGGTTCGCGGTAGCAGAAGCTGCAATTTTGGGCAACTGCTCAAGTTGTTCGTTGATTTTAATTTTAAGATAGCTCATATTTGCGCCGAGCTTCATCAGCATCGGCGAAATAATTCCGGTAGAGTCCTGAACAAGTGAGGCAAGTAAATGAATCGGCTCTATTGCTTGGTTATTATAATTAGCAGCAATTTCCTGTGCGGTTTGTAGGGCTTCCTGAGATTTGAGCGTAAATTTTTGGAGGTTCATGGAGTTTCACTTTTGATTGTACTGCAAAAAAGTGATGATTAAGACGGAAAAATATTCAAAAAAGTTTGATGGTTATAACAGAACAAACGAATTAGATATGTGTAGGGGCGTATTGAATACGCCCTTAGAAACTGATGTTACGCGATAATTAATGTATTGGGTCTTTTCGCTGGGTCAAGGCAGGTGTAACACCTGCCTTCAACAAAGATACCTTTTGCAAATATCATGCGCGTAAATAAATTTGATTACATTCACTTACACGTTTTAATTGGCAAATAATTAGAGGCAGGTGTAACACCTGCCTTGACTTTGTATGACTGCAATTGTTTTGATTTGAAGTTAATCGAAATAATCTTGCGTAACATCAGTTAGAAATATGATGACATTATTATAAAATACATAGTTTCTGGCGTATTGAATACGCCCCTACAAATCAACGTTATCCTTCAATGCTTCATCGGTGTCTATATTACTCTTTCAGTAACTTCTATTGATTCAATATCGGCTATGTTTTTAATCGTCTTGCTGTTGTATCCCGGTGCTGGAAATTCTACAATAAATGTTGCGCCTTGCCCTGCCCCTTGGCTTTCACACCAAACTCTGCCACCCATCATTTCTACTAATTTTTTTACAATGGAAAGTCCAAGCCCTGTGGAATGTTCGCCCCCCGTCGGCTTTGCGGTCAAACGTTGAAATTTACCAAACATTTTTTTCTGATCTTCTTCAGAAATTCCCTGCCCTTCATCCTTCACTGCCACACGAATGGTATCTCTACCTTCATTGGATAATTGTGAACTGCTAATATAAACATTCTTGCCAAGGGGTGAGTATTTGACCGCATTCGAAATAAGATTATCCAATACCTCACGCAAAATTTGCTCATCGGCAATAATCTCAATATCAGAGGGGTCAGATTGAACATGAAGCTGAATGTTTTTTACATTCGCTCTTTCTCTGTAATTTTTAGTTTCGGTTGCTGTAATATCAGTCAGAGAAAATTGAGACATATTCAATCTGATTGCCCCCGATTCAATAGCATGAGTATCCAACAAATTAATAATTGTTGCCTTCATTCTTTGAGCAGTATTATATATACCGTCAATATTGCTCATGATTTCCTTGTGGCTAATGTTTTTCCAGTAGCGGCGCGTTATATCCGACGTAAGCATAATAGCTGCAAGAGGGTTTTTGAGATCGTGAGCAGCAATACCCATAAACTCATTTTTCTCTGCGTTTAGTTCAGCGAGATATGTATTCCGTTCTTGAAGTTCTTGGTTGAATCTCTCAATGTCTGCTTTTTGTGCAGCAATAGTTTGACGGTTCAAAAATTCACGCAGGCGCATCATATAGGTTATCCGTGAAAGAAACCAAGCAAGCACAGATAATACTATACTATTAGTAATATGTCCGTTTGCGTTGGGGTCGGGAAGAACATTATTAATGATCACCAAAAAAGTAATCTGAATTATAGTAAAAAGAATAATACTTGTAAGGGGACGAAAAAAAATCGTTGCACCAATCCCAAACATAGCAATGATATACTCGGTAATTTGACCATGGAAATATTGATCTACCCACCCGGCAAGACCCGCACTCCATAAAAGAATAATAAAAGAAAAACTCAAACTGATTATTCCGTTTCGGAAATATTTATCATACGTATTACGAAGTCCGTACTTTGCTATTATGTAATAAGTTGCTGAAGCCACCAATAGCGCAAGGTGTGAATAAAAAAGGTAAATATTTCCAATATTTTGCGACCACTCTCCTGCTGCACGTGTAATAAATACATCGCGCGCAATCAGCAACATACTCACAACAAATAACACAATTGAGAAGATACGGATTCGGTTCAGATTAGCTGTTTGAATTTCACGGCTAAACGAAGAACAATATTCTTTCGGAGGGTGTTCCGGTTCTATTTTCATTGATTGCTTGAGTCTTGCAAATATCTTTGAATGTCTCATAGTCGTCATGAATGGAATACAAAGAAGTGAGTGGAGCATATTGATTATTCTAAAAATCAATATTCCTTTCGCTACCACTTATAGTACGAAAAAAATACGCAAAAGGACTTAAAAAATCTCAATTTTATTGCTAAAATAATTATCGGTAATATCAGGAAAATTATAGAGCAGGAAAATAAGTATAAGAACAAAACGGAAAATCATTTTGTTTAAAGAGGGGGCTACGCGGCTGTTTTACTCGGCAATATCTACAATAAACCACGCGTCTGCAATTTTTTGGGTGGTAAATGTAATATTTTTCATATAGTCAAATTCTAATTTGACGCGTTGCATTGTAGTAGAGAGGGTGTCGGTACGGGTAAGGGTAATTGGCTTTTTGGCAATAAGACGACCGATGCGATTCATTTCGTCAAAGAGTTCATACTTTTCGATAGCCAGGAGAGGATTACCGTTCGAGCGAGCTAAAACTTCTGTGGCAGCGGAAGCATTATTACTGTCCAGTTCGGCTTTGAATAAATATACCGCCCCAACGGATGAACGCTGGTTTACTTCCTGTACTTGCGGTTTACGACTACCCACTGTAAACAGTTCACAGCCGGCAAGCAGTAACACAACAAGAAAAAATGGTGCGCGTTTCATAGCTAAATAATATAACCGAATTTACAAACCTAAAAATCTACACGTATAATCCAAAGCAGTGCTTAGAGCCACAGACTCTTGCTCAAAGGGATGGTCTATACCAAATTTGTGCCCTGTGGCAGGTATTATTTGAAGTTGAATACCGCTTCCTTGCTCTCCCAGTTTTTTTCCTTCACGCACGGGAACAGTCATATCTTGTTCTCCGTGAATAATCAGAAGTGAAGAGTCAAGCTCTTTGGCAGCTGTAAGCAAAGAAAATTCTTCTGAATGGCTTTCTATGTCCAAAAGGAAGTCAAGATTCATGCCAAGGGTTTGGTGTGTGCGCGAATTTTCTACTTGGAATGTTCCTGTTTCCCTCCAAAGTCTTTTTTGGCGTTCGGTAAACCGCTCAAAAGTTCCGACTGAATTCCAAACTACCACCTTTTGAATACTATTACGTTCAATTACAGCTGAAAGAAGGGCTAGTCCCCCTCCGCGAGAATGTCCGAGTAGAAAAATCTTGCCATTCCAATTCGACAATCCCGGGAGCGATTTGTCAAGTATTTTTCTCACTGTCAACCGAACTTCCTCAATTTCCAATGAGATGGTGTTATGTGCGAAGTCGTCGGGACGCTCTACTTTGTCCGAACCAACCACATAACCGTTCAGAGAAAAATTGATACAGACACTGATTGCACCCCGTCGCGCCAATTCAGTACAGACATACGGAAAAAAACCCCAATCTTTGAATGCCTTAAATCCATGCAACACTAATACAACCGGCTTAGGTCGCCCGTCATCTATCGAACGAATATCGGCTACAATCGGTTTCGCGCTCGGACTGATGAATTGAGCGGATCGAAGACTGATTTCTTCCATAGATTAATTGAACAGAGTGTCGGGTACTTCCACTTCCATCAAGAGCATTGCAGTTGCGATTGTCTTTCCTTGCGCATCTAATTTCAGTGAAACTGTACCGCCGCCGCCCAGAGTGTTGTGCATCAGGAAATTAATTGCCCATAAATTTGGCATTTCGAATCGCTCCACTTCACCGAGACAGATTCCCTCAAAATGTTTTTTAACACGTTCTGTAGTTAAAATTTCACTTAGCAATGGATACCATTCTTTGCGGTAAGCAATCACTCCGCAATTGGCAGCATCGCCTTTGTCACCGCTTCGAGCATGGGCAAGTTTTGATAATGGGATTTTCATATTATTATATCGGTTGGTTTGTTCAAATAATTAACTATTATCAGCTACAAAAATACGGTGTTTGCTATGCTTTTCGGTTTTTTTCAGAAAATAAAAATATCTTTTCACATTTGCCATTGTTGTATAACAATAATGCGGTAGCTCTTTGTTACTGACCATCGGCAACGAACCACCCTTACTGAATCATTTGTTTTATCTTTTTATCCGTAGTATGTTTTCGAATTATCTTTTGAAAAATATGATCAAACGACACTTCCTGAATTGCATAGAGTTGCTTATTTCGTAATTTTGTGGTAACAAATTTTGCGTTACGAATCTTTCTCTTTTTTTCTATTTTTTCAAGGAAATTTATGGCTATCGAGAATGTTGTTGTTATTGGTGCAGGAACGATGGGTAATGGCATTGCCCACACGTTTGCTCAATTTGGCTATACTGTTACATTAGTTGATGTTAATACCGAATCATTACATCGCGGACTAACCACTATCGAACAAAATCTGAGCCGCCAGGTCAAAAAAGCAATTATTGACGAAAATACAAAATCAGACACTTTAACGAGAATTACACCTTCGGTTAACCTAGAGGAAGCAGCCGTAAACGCAGATTTAATTATCGAAGCAGCGAGCGAGAATTTTGATATTAAAACGTCGCTCTTCAAACTTGTGGATACAATTTGCAAGCCCGAGACAATCTTTGCAAGCAATACGAGTTCAATTTCTGTAACCTCTATTGCATCAGTCACTTCACGACCTGATAAGTTTATCGGAATGCACTTTTTCAATCCGGTTCCGCTTATGAAACTGTGCGAAATCATTCGCGGGTTTTCTACAAGCGACGAAACATATTCAATTATCGAGGAACTTGCTAAACACCTCCAAAAAACTCCCGTAAGTGTACATGATTACCCCGGCTTTATCTCCAACCGTATCCTTATGCCGATGATTAATGAGGCGGTTTTCTGTTTGATGGAGGGTGTGGCTACTGCTGAGGATATTGATACCGTCATGAAACTTGGAATGAATCATCCGATGGGACCGCTTACGCTTGCCGATTTTATTGGACTTGACGTATGCCTTTCGATTATGGAAGTGCTTCATAAAGGATTGGGCGATGACAAATATCGCGCTTGCCCGCTCCTCCGTAAGATGGTTGCTGCAGGATGTCTAGGCCGGAAATCAGGCAAAGGGTTCTTTTCTTATGCATAATTTCATTAATCCAATAGTTCCCAAAACTGTTTTAATAACATTATACTATATCTATGAAACTACTTACACATCTCATTCGCGACGGTTATTCGCATTGGAACGAACCTGAACGTCTCGTTCAGATTGGTACAGAACTTGAATCACGCACGCGGCTTCAGGAGGCACGGACTTTTTTAGAAAGAGCAATAGAGCTCGCTCCTGAAAATCCCGAACCATATACACCACTTGCTTTTGCATATTTCCGAGATTCGGTAAATCATGCCGAAGAAGGCGAAAAAACTTTTGTAGAAGGTATCGAAGCTACGAACTCAGATATACTTAAAGCGTCGTATGTTGCTATCCAAGAAGATGATTCTATTGCAACGCTTCTCATTGAAGAAGTAAAATCTTCTGATGATATTTCTGTACAATTCACACTTGCAGGCAGTTTGCTTTGGCGGGGTTTAACTGACGAGAGCTATGATTTATACCAAAGAACAATTACTATGGTGCCCGTAGGTGCCACTCCAAAGGGTCTGGACTCCTACTGCTCCTCGATGTGCTGGATGATCTCTCAAAAACCTGATATTAATCTCGAACGTGATGTTCTTCCTCATGTAAAGAATCTGATTAAATCATCACCTGAATCGTATGGTAACCGTGCTCTTGAGCTTCAGGTTTTTCAAGTGACGAAAAATTGGGAAAAGGTTAAGGAAGTCGCTCTCGGTATTCTACGTGATTTCCCTGATGAAGAAACAACAATGCTGGCTCTTGCCATTGCTTATGAAAAGCTCGAAGACCTTGATCGCGCAATTATATGGCTAAACCGTGCAGTCGGTGCAAAGCCAAGTTTTGTTCGGGCTAGAATCCACGTTGCTAAAATCTATGAAAAACAGGAAAAAATTGAGCTTGCAGAAGAAATCATGAGAGAAATCCCGATTGCAAACCCGGACTACAACTTCGGCAGAATCAATCTTTCAATATTTTTATATCGTATCGGCAAGCACGATGAAGCGCTATCACTATTTAGATCTGCATATAGTAAACTCAAACCATGGGAAAAAACCGGTGTCGAAAATTCACCGGAAGGAAAAGCAATGATTGAAAAAATGTAACCTGTTTAAAATCATTAATCAATGCCCCGTCTGTAACAATAAATTTTGCAGAACGGGGCATTGTCGTTGTAACCAATTCGTTTCAATGTCGCTCTATAGTGTGAGAATGCAGTGAAGTTTTCCATTCCTTTTTTTGGAGATTTATTATGAAAAAGTATATCTATTTCCATTGTTTGGTGCTTATCAGCACCACTGTTTACGCCGCCGAACCAAGGATACTATCATCAAAAGTGGATGCTGTTACAGTTTACTACGATCGTGCGCTTGTTACCCGCAGCGGGAATATTTCGCTCCCATCCGGTACTCAAAGTGTGGTTTTTAGCGGGTTGCCGATAGGAATACTTGATAATACTATTCGTGTATCGGGAGAGAGTGCCGGTGCAGCAATTTTAGACATACAGGTCGAAAATGCTGCAACTACCCCACCACCGCCGGACAGTGTCGAGCAAAGACGTGTAAAGACATTACAAGACAGAATTAAAAATTTACAGGAAACGCTTCAAGATTATTCCGACAAAATCACCCTGATTAACAAACAAAGTAACTATATTGAACAGATAAAAGTCCCTACAGCTATTGCTACAAATGATGATATAGCGATTAACCGCCACACAACCGAAGACTGGCAAAAATTCTTGAGCTTCATGGACAACAACGGTAACCGTCTTTTTACTGAACTTCGGAAATATGAACGGATGTCAACCGATGTTCGAGCCAAGGTTGATTCACTTCAAAAGCAAATTACATCCCCAAGCAGAGGTATTGCAAAAAGTGTCAAGAATATCATTGTAGATTTAGACGTTGAAAAAGCAGGAGACGTAAGCATATCGGTAAGTTATGTTATTCAAGGGGCTAGTTGGCAACCGCTCTATGATGTGAGAGTGATGAAAGCTGCTAAAGAAGTACAGCTTGACTATAGAGCTATTATTAACCAGTCAACCGGCGAAGACTGGAAAGATGTTGATATTACACTTTCTACAGCCAGACCGGAAATAGGTGGAGTCGAGCCAAGACTATCGGCATGGTATATCAATGCTACAGAACAGGTAGTAGAAACAGATAGGAATAGGGTGTATGACGCTGCGCCTCTTAGTGCAAATTCTAGGATAAATACGCGATCATCAAGTTCAAACGCTACTAGATTAAACTCAGTGGATATACAAGATTCTTTCTCACCTCTTACAGAACCGCTAGCCAGCATAGTGTCGGATTACTATTCGGTATTATTCGATATTCCTACAAAATCCACAGTACTTTCAGACGGGAAAGCACATAAAGTGATGGTTTCTAAATTAAAGTTTGCAACTGCGTTTGACTATAGTGCAACCCCAAAACTTTCTTCAAATGTCTATCTTCGTGCAACTATTAAAAATACATCAGAATTACCTCTGCTGCCGGGAAATGCAAATATTTTCAGCGACCGTGATTTTGTAAGTCAGGTTTCCCTGCCGCTCGTGTCTCCTACAGAAACATTTACAACTTCGCTGGGAGTTGACCAAGCCGTTAAAATACTGCGTACCCGTGTAAACAGAACAAACGAAACAAACGGTGTGTTTACGAAAAATAAGAAGATTATCTATGAATATGAGTTCAAGCTGCAAAACAACAGGAAAAATGATGCATCAGTGGAAATTCACGACCATATTCCACTTTCACAATCAGAAAAAATGGTTGTAGAATTACTGTCGCCAAAGGATGAAGAAGCAGTTAAGGACAACTACGGAATGATAACTTGGAAATACATCGTAAAACCGACCGAAAAGAAAACGTGGAGCTTAAAGTACACTGTTGAATACCCTTCAGCTTACAGCGCCGTTGGGATTGAACGGTAATTACCCGCATTCATTATCAGTTTCACTGTAAGAACATCTATCACTACATTTTTCCGGTGATAACTTTGTATAATGGAAAACGGTCTGCACGACCTTATTGCGTGGCAGACCGTTTTCTTATAATTATTTATTTAGCGCATTACAACTACCTGGCAGGTACCCGAAATATTGCTTGTTTTGGCATAACAATAATATACTCCTGTCTCAAGGTTGTGAATAGGAAGCGGAATTGACTGTTTACCTTGAGGTAGAAAATCCTTATCAATAGACGCAACTGCTCTGCCCATACAGTCATAGATCTGCAAGTGAAAAATCCCGTCGGTTTCCATATCAAAGTGTAACAGCCCGTTTGATTCATAGAAACACCGGTTTTTTGAATGAAAGGTTGAAGGTTCATCAATACTTGTTAAATCAGAAACAGGTGTTTTAATCAGAAACGATTCTTGATTCTTCACATCCAAACTAAAAAGATTATCTGCGGATGTGCCACTCAGATAGAGTGTGTTGTTATAGACCGCAAGGTCTCGGATTTCGTTGTCTTTAGCATCTCCGAAGGTTTTATAGCCCAGGAAATTCCCTGATGTATCTAATTCCAACACCAGCATATCATATTTACCACCGGTTGCAAACTGCAAAGAGTTTGTCGTCCCGCCGACAACAACTTTTCCGTCAAATGCAGCTATTGCTCTCGCCGTTTCTGTCCCTGAGCCACCCCAATAATGCAGCCATTGTTGCTTTAAATTTTTATCAAATTTTGCTATGAATAGTTGATTGTCACCGGCAGTAGGCGTAGAGACACCGGTAAGATAAAGAAATTCACCGTCGGAGGTCATTCCCCAAGCATTATCCCAATTAAGCCATAACCCGGTGCTACCAAACGTAACCGAATCAATTAAGGAACCGTCTTTAAGTGAAAACTTTCCTAAAAAAGCCCGCCCTTCATGAAGATTGGCAATACCTGTACCTTTATGGAGTCCTGCTGCGTAAATAGTGGTATTATCCACTACAAAATGACCGTCTTGGTGGTCTGCAACTTTTGATATTCCCCAATGATTCTTCCAGATGGTTGTGCCGGAAGTATCGAGTTTCCAAAATCCTGCATCTGTATCATAGACTTCAGTCGAAGTGTTTGCCCAACCGCCGGTATATATCTGGTTACCCCGAATCTCCAAGCCGTCTAACTCATCATACCCCCCTGCATGGTCGAGTGTTTTTTTCCATGATAACGTTCCGGATTCTTTATTAATTTTTGCAAGCATCATATCGCATGAGGTTATAAAAAGCGGACATTCTCGCCCACCTATATATACTGCGTCATCTGATGTATTAATAACATAACAGTGTTGAACTCCTACACCGCCAATAAAAACCGGATTATTCCATAATGAGCTTCCGCTTGCATCAAATTTGTAGCATAAAATATCCAGCCCGTCCCCTGATTTAGTTTCCTTGCTTACAGCCCAATATACTCCCGAAGCATCAACATCTATTCCCCAAGCTTCTGAATGCCCATTTGATACTGAACTTTCTTCTTGCTTATACCATTCCGGCTTGAGATTTCCTTGAGCAAAAGCAGTGCAAGAAATGTAAACAAATATTGGAAGAATACTGAGAAATGAACGCATAATTGCCTCCGTTTTGTCAGAAACAGAATATTTATACGAATTTAGTAAATTAGCAGAAATTACTATTCATCGAAAAATATTCACCGTAGATTTGCAAAATTTATACAATCTATTTGCATACTGAAACAGTTGAAGTACTTGCTCCGATTCTTAACAAATACATTCCTGTAATCCACGAACGTGTATCTATTCTGACCTCATTACCGATAGTTCCTGCCCATACAATTTGACCTAAAATATTAGTGACAACCATTGCGGAATTTCCGATACTTGTCCGAACAATGAGTTCGTCACTCACCGGATTTGGAAAAATCGTAATATCGGCATTTGACATAATTGTTTCCTGCACATCAGAAGCATTCTGTTGCGTTATCCATGTTTGGGTTGTTTCGTCTTTGGTGAAATAATCAAACATTAAGGCACCTGATTTAATTTCACCTGCTATACTGAGGTGTAATCCGTCGCCGCCTATATCCAAATCACAGAGCCATTGAAGTCCGTCGCTACGCTTTACAGAACCATCCGCCCAATTGTATGTGCCCCATGTTACAAAAGGAAGCGTGGCAGCCGCTCCTTCATATTCATAACCACTTTCTCCGTTAATCTGCTTTTCAATCAACCATTTAATAGCCCAGCCATTGAGATAGTCTCGTGGGAACAGCAATCCCTTTCCGGCAGTTGCTCCTGCCGAAGCATCGGCATAGCCGCTATATGCTCGAGCAGTTAGATAACATAATTTCAAATTCGGATAGAGTTCTTTCATCGTTGAAAGTAGAGTGCGGAAGTCATTGCCGAGCATTTGCGGAGCATTGGGAAATGTGGTGTCTCCCGTTTGGGTATTATCAGTTTCTATCCACGCAATTTGTACTTGCTTGGCTGTAAGCCCTGAATCACTTAACTGGTTTTCCGCCTGTTTCCAATAGTTATCATCTTTACCGTTCATCTTTTGAACCCCTTGCCCTCCAATGCACGTATTGATAAGTCTGAGTGTAGGGTTTTTGAACGAGAACGTATCCATTTGAGCGGAAAAACGCATAAACTCGGTACGCGGGTTTGATGCTCCCACACCAATCCATACTATTTTTCCCGAAGGTGAAACCGTTCCTGATGCATCAAGCGGTTTGACGCTTTGCGCTTGGATCATAGCTTTGCTTTTATGGGATGCCGGTCTGCTGTTGCTACCGTCAGGGTAAAGCCCTCCCGTAAAACCTCGCCATGATTTCCCGTTCAAATCAATGAGTGGAATGAGACCGGTGGAATCATTTGCACAGTTTTTCTGAGCAAAAGCAGTTGCGGATACAACAAGGATAATTGAAGCAAGAAGTAGAGTAGTTTTCATAACTTTTCAAAATTATTGAACAATTAATTACATAATTGATACTACTGATAATGAAGAAGTAGGTTTGGTTTAAAATATAGAAAAATTTTGGGAATCTAACTGCAAAATTTCGTAATACAATGTGGTAAATTAGTATCTGATGTTACGCAAGATTATATTGATTAGACCTTATCAACAACAAATTTACACAT